>NZ_FNAF01000015.1 GCF_900101835.1 Peptococcus niger | reverse complement strand
TGCTGTCTTTAAAGACGGCGTAGGATTTACCGTACAGGGCGTTGTCTTTGATGCTGGTTTCATCACGAAGGACTTTGACTTCGAAGACGCCGTCGGGCAGGTCAGTACCCGGGGTGATTTCTTGGCCGTTGGTGATGAATTGAGCGGTGTAGACTTTGCCGTTTTCTACGGTTTCAGTTTTTGCCGGGATGGCCGGTTTGTAGCCGTTGGCTTTGGTGTTTGCATCGGCGACGTTGATGGTCGGCACGGTGACTTTATCCCACTTGCTGTCTTTTTTAACCAGGGCGGAGATGACTTGTTTTTTGTCTTTGTCGCCCAGGGTCAGGCTGCCTTTGGTCTTGTCGGTATCGGCCACTTTGAAGGCGACGATGTCGTATTGTGCCTTGTCGACGGGGTTGCCGTCTTTGTCCGTGGTCGGTACGTTGGTGTCATCCGGGTTGGTCGGATTGGTCGGATCGGCCGGGACGTAAGGAATCACGTCTTGATCCGAATACGCTTTTACATTAATCGTTGCCGTTGCATCATCTTTTGTTCCATCTTTATAAGTTACCACTACCGGTACATTTACCGGTTTTCCTGCATCTGCTGCTACCGGCGTGTAGGTGACAGCACCCGTTTTCGCATCAATGCTTGCATCTGTCGGTGCTCCTTCGCCTAATGTAAATGTCATGCCTGTCGGTTGCGGATTTGCTTCCGGTTTTGGAGTTGTTGTGCTCTTTTGGTCTAGGAATTTTGGTGCTGTTACTGTTGCTGCTGTTCCTACTTCTCCATTAACTGCTGTATATTCCGGTTCGTATTTTGCAGATTCTCCATCTTTAATCGATAGAGGAACTTTGTCAACGTGTCCTTTTTTGATTAGGACTTCTTCGCCTTTATCATTTTTACGATAAACATCATAAGTTACTTCTACATTTGGTTCTTCTTCTGTTGCTTCAACTTCAGCTGTTGGAGTTCCAGAGATTTGATCGCCTGTAATAGTTAAACCAGCAATGGCTTTTCCATCGATAAATTTAGCTGTTACATTTTTAAATACATAGCCTTTTTGTGGTGTTGGTACGACTTTTTGATTGTATTCAGTACCTTTTGCTCCATCGGCTAATGGTGAGTCTGTAATGAGATACTTGTGAGTTCTGGAACCTTCAATCGTTCCTACAACCTTACCTTGGTCAATGTCGTCCATAGATGCTGTTACTTTTACATCGTATAGACCCACTGTTGTCGGTTTGCCGGAAATATTTCCATTTCCTGCGTCGATTGTTAAGCCTTCAGGTAGGTTTTCTGCTGAATAAGCAGCACCTTTAATCGGATTATCGTTTTTGTGTTCAAAATCATCATAACGAGATCCGACATAGCTACTTAATTCGACAGTAAAGGAGTCGATAGCGATGGGATCTTGTAAATTGCCTTTTGAATCAACTCTGTGAAGTTTTGCTGTGTATTCTGTCGTTTTTGTTACACCCGTTGTGTCAAATGGTGCTGAATCAATGGTGCCTGTACTTGATGGTTGTTGAGCTTGTCCTTCTTTACCATCAATTTTCTTTCCATCAGGACCATACCATACGATTTGGTATTTATTCGATGTGAAGGAATACGGAAGCCCTGTTGTAGATGTTTGTGCTACATCTCCAGGGATAGCTGTGTTTGCTTCATTGTCATAGTTGGTAATGTGGAAGTCAATTTCTCCGGGACCAAATACGAAGTCAGATCTTAGTGTTCTGTTTAATGCGTTTGTAACACCTACACCAAAACCTGTTCCTGACCAACCTGCGTGGATACCCCAATCAGAGTTCATGGATGTGTAATAGTTGTTGTTGTATGGAGTCATCACGCGAAGGTTTTCTGTTCCATCTGTAGAAACAAACAGCCAGTCGTAGTTGATGTGCTTTTCGTTATAGTTCAGGGCAGCATCTGCAAAAGAGCCATCGCTTGCGTTCTCTGCTACTGTTCCCAATCTATCAATAGCCTGTTGTGACCAACCGAACTTACCTGCTTGTTCAGTATAGCCTTGAGCTACAGCAGCATTTTGCTTGTAGCCCCAAGTACCATTAAATTGGATAATGTACTCACCATTTGCATTTGTCTTTGCTGTTACGGTTTCTGCAATCCATTTTTCCGGTTCTTTTTTTACTTGTTCTTTGATCCATTTCTGCAGATCATCTTCGAGCTTTGAAGTCCATTTTGGGCCACGGATATCTTCCGGTTTTGAAATTCCACCGAGTGCCAATACCGCTTCATCGCTGTAGATTTTCTGCATAGCATAGTCAGATAGATAAGATGCTCTTACAGTTACGTCTTTTGCTCCTTCAGTGTGTTGAGCTATATCATACCAATGAACTCCACCAACACCTGATTTGTAATCCCAAGAAACTTTACCAGTCATATAACCGCCGGATTTACTTTGTACCGGTGTTTCTTTGGCATCGGTCCTGTGCATTTCAGCCTTAGGTTTTTGCATAAATAGAATCTTCCAATTGTCATGGGTATTCTTTGCTGTATTCGAACTTGAACCACCTTGAGTAATAGGTAGGCCAAAATCAGGAAATACTACCCCTTCTCCTGTTATATATTGAATTTGATAACCTTTCGGAATAGTATCTTCTTCAACCCAGAACTTATACCTTTCATTACCGGCAGATACAGTTGTATCTGCATCAAATTTAATTAATTTTCCATCCGATGCTAAATAAGGGGTACAACCAATATTTAGTCTGCCGTTGGCATCGGATACTGCGGTGTAAATAGGCGATACATAGCCGCCGTCTTCAAACCATTGGAAGTAAGCTCTCACTCCTTCTATTGGCTTAAATTGTTGACCTGTTGCTTTAGCTAAAGGAAGGTTTGCGTCCCCTCCTGTTTGTACACCTACAAAGGCGTGAACGGCATTTCTCGAATCGTTGCCCACTTGAGATTCGATTGGTGGTGCAGCATCTCTTGTTGCTGTGCCACCTGGCGTCGGCGCTGCAAAGGCGGCGAAGGGCATGGGGGTCATGGTGACGGTAATGGCGACGGCCAAGACCCAGGCCAGTGCTTTGACGGCAAGGCTTTGCTTAAATTTTTGCATACTCATCTCTCCATTCCTTTCAGATTTGGCTGTGTCCTGGCGAGGGGTTGTCCTCATTAACACAGCCTGTGCTTATATATCAACGGATTGCCTTCAACAGCCTGCCGGGTGGTCGGGAATATGTCTTTCGCCTCCTCAGGGTCACGTGCTTGGGGTCTGTCGGCGTGCTTGTCAGCTTAGGCCTGATAGGCCCTGGAGGGCTGTTGCGGTTCAGTATCCGGAAGTGCCTATACTTAGTTCTATCTTAGCATAGGCGAGCGAAAAAATCTATATCTTTAAGTTAACCCCCCCCTAGTCTATACTTTCTTTTTAGCTTTTATGCCATACAGGAAGTGGATGTCTGACTTTTATGCAAAAGCCTCTCCCATCAAAGGAAAAGCCCGGCCTGCATCCTTTTTTCGCCCCCGGCAAAAGCCCCTACCCAAGCGGTTTAAGCCTCCTTGAAAAAATGCTGTCCGGGAAATTTTTCCTTGCTGACTTGAGGAGCGCTTTAAACAAATAGAGAACCGGGCAACTTTTTTCTCATTGACCGGTCGGCAACTGCTGCTTGCCAGCAATAATAAAAAAACTTTATGCAACCATTTCCGTCCAAGTTTCCGGCCGGAAAGATCCGGATGCGGGCAAGGCGCACGAGCCGGACCCACCCCCAGAAAGCCATCCGCTAGGCCCCGGCCTTTTGCCGGCGTTACGACAGCCCGGCGCCTCCTTAGCGCAGGGCTTGTAGCGGCCCCGGCGGACATACCTGCTATCCGATAGACTTCTTGCACAAAAAAACAGCCCCGGAAAAGGGATTGCTTATCCTGTATGGGCCCGGGTGGGCGAAACCCCCGGTCCGTGACGCTTATGGCATAAAAAAAGACAGCCCCTAAAGAGGGACTGTCTGTGGGCTAGGCCTGAGTGGACTTGAACCACCGACCTCACGCTTATCAGGCGTGCGCTCTAACCAGCTGAGCTACAGGCCTATATCAATTTCTTGACGCTTGCTATTATAAAATAGGGGGCGCCTTCCTGTCAAGGAAAAACCCCGCCGGCCGGCGGGGTTGTAGGCTTATGGTTAGTCAATGGGCTTGAAGGCTTTTTTGTTGGCGCCGCACAGGGGGCATTTCCAGGTATCCGGCAGGTCTTCAAAGGATGTGCCTTTGGGGATGCCGCCTTTTTTGTCGCCTTTGGCGGGGATGTACATATAGCCGCAGGTGGCCATTTGGCATTGGTAAATACGCATGTCTTTTTCGTTACTCATGGTGTCCTCCTTGTTGGTCGTCTGCTTAGTTGTCTACTTAAATGGTAATCGGTTAGGTTTTGTCTGTGGCGGGGCCTTGATCAATAGACCCAGAGGCCGATAAACGAGGGCAACAACAGGCCCAGGCTCAGCATGGCGACGAGCACGATCAGCCCGATTTTTTGCCAGCCTTTTAAGCGATGGTAGCTCATTGGCCGCCTCCTTCTCGAAAATAGCGCTCAATATCGTACATCACGATGCCTGCGTCACCGACGGCGGAGGCAATTTGACGGACGGTCTTGGACCGGACATCGCCAATGGCGTAAACGCCGGGGATGTTGGTGGCCATGTTGTCATCGGTCAGGATGTAGTTGTTCGCGTCGCCTTTGATGGTGGACGGAACGACTTCATTATTGGGGTCATAGCCGACAAAGATAAAACAGCCGGGGAAATCCCAGGTTTTGGTCTCGCCGGTTTTGACGTTTTCGGTGACCACCTGGCTTAATTTATCGTCGCCTAAGAGCTCGGTGACGATGGTGTCCCATTCAATATGGAGTTTGTCGTTGGCCAGGGCCAATTCTTGGGACCGCTTGTTGGCGCGCAGGGCATCCCGCCGGTGAAAGAGGGTGACGCTGCGGCACATTTTGGTCAGGTAGAGGGCTTCTTCCACGGCAACGTCGCCGCCGCCGACAACGCAAACGTCTTTGTCTTTAAAGAAGAAGCCGTCACAGGTGGCGCAGTAGCTGACGCCACGGCCGCGGAATTTGCCTTCATTGGGCACGCGCAGCATCCGGGGGTAGGCGCCGGTGGCGAAGATGATGACCTTGGCCTCGTAAGTGCGGTCGCCGGCGGCACTGGTGGTGGTGACGGTTTTAAGGTCACCTTGGACCTGGACGTCGGTGACCCGTTCAAAGATCATTTCCGCACCAAAGGCGGTGGCTTGTTCATAGAATTTCATCATCAGCTCAGACCCGGAGATGCCGCCGGGGAAGCCGGGAAAGTTTTCAATGAAGTCGGTGGTGGCGGCTTGCCCGCCGGGGACGCCCATTTCAAACATGGCCACCGAATAACCGGCACGCCGGGCGTAAATGCCGGCGGTCATGCCGGCCGGGCCGCTGCCGATAATGGCAATATCAAACATATGGTCCTCCTTGTGTCGCCTTGCTGTTTGTGCCACAACTTCATCGGTATGCGGCTCACCACGCCGATGACAGGAGTCGAACCTGCGGCCAATGGTTTAGGAAACCACTGCTCTATCCTCTGAGCTACATCGGCAATTATTTCCATTATAAGGCCCCCGAGGAGATTTTGCAATCAGCCGCCGGGCGGGAAAGCTGCCCCGGTCATCTGATGAGCATATACCCCTTCCCGGGCTTTTGAAACAAAATAAATTGACCGGCAAGGGTTGACAGGAGGCGGCTGCGGTTTTAAAATGAGTCCGATTATGATAATGCTTCTCATTTTACACGTCTAGGGAGGATCTGTCATGAAAGGAAGGCGTTATCGCACCGATAACCGCGATGCGATCGTTAATTGGTTTGTGACCCATGAGGGAGAAGCCATTTCTGTAGCGGCGCTCAAGGCCCGGCTGGAAGCAGAGGGCAGGGGGATGTCCATTGCCACCCTCTACCGCAACCTGGCCCTTTTAAGCGACGACGGCTGGCTGACCCGAACCGGCGATGCGGTCCTGGGCAGCGATGTCTATGTTTACCGCAAGGGGCCGGACGGCTTTATGCTGCACTGCCTGGGCTGCGGCAAGATGGAGTCCCACCATTGCTCGCAGGCAGAGGCGCTCTGGCGCCACATTGCGGAAAGTCATCATTTCCTGATTGATAGGCAGCAAGTGATCATTCGCGGCTATTGCCGGGAATGTCAGGACAAGCACCGCTCTCAGACGACGACATTTTAGGAGGTTTTTAATGAAACTACGTTCTGTTGTTGCTGTATTGCTTTGTGCATCTTTGGCGTTTTTAAGCGCTTGCGGCGCCGAGGCTCCGTCATCCGAAGGATCGGCTGATACGGGTAAGCTGACGGTTTTAGCGTCTATGTTCCCGGCCTACGATTTTGCCCGGCAGATTGCGGGCGACCGGGCTGAGGTGGACTTGCTCATGCCCCCGGGAGCGGACGCCCATTCCTTTGAACCGGGGCCTGGGGACATGAAGGCCATTCAAGAAGCGGACCTGCTTTTATATATGAATCCGGTGATGGACCACTGGATTTCTGAACTGCCGGACCGCATTGATGCAGATGAGGCCAACTTTGTAGACGTCAGCAAAAAAGTGCCCAAGCTGGCCATGCCAAAGGCCGATACCCTGGAAGCCCTCTTGGCCAACCAGCCTGCGCCTGAGGCTACCCCTGTTGATGAAAAAACGGCTGCCGAAGCAATTAAAGCTCATGAACACGACCACGACCACGATGAGGACGCCCACGAAGACGAGCACCACGATGGGGATGCCCATGAGCACGAAAATGCCGATGCGGACAGTCATGATCACGAGATGGATGAGGCGCACGAAGAACATGAAGAGCATGAAGGCCATGAAGGTCATGAAGGCCACCATCATGAAAACGACCCTTACGACCCGCACACTTGGACCGGCATCCGCAACGACATCATCATTGCAGAGACCATTCGCGATGCCCTGATTGAAAAAGATCCGGACGGCAAAGACCTCTACACTAAAAACTGCAAGGCCCTGACCGATAAGCTAAGCGCTTTGGACAAGGAATATGCTGCCCTTGGCGAAAAAGCCGCCAACCGGCCCCTTATTGTGGCGGATGAATTCCCCTTCCTCTACTTGGCCCACGATTACAAGCTTACCTTTGTCCCGGTCTTGTCCTCTTATGGCGAACATGGGGAGGCTTCTGCCCGCCGCCTGGCGCAAATTTCCGACTTGATGCGAGACAAAAAAATTCCCGTGCTCTATTATACGGAACAAACGGAGCCGAAGCTGGGCAGTCAATTGGCCAAGGATACCGGTGCGGAAACCCTAATGCTGAATGCCGGCCACACGGTCAGCGCCGAAGATATGAAAAAGGGTCTCAGCTATACGGATATTCTGGAGAGCAATTTGACCGCTTTGAAAAAAGGGTTGGCTGTAGCCGACTAAGCAGGGTTTGGCCGCCAATCCGGCGGGCTTGACTTGACCTAAAGCGAGATGAACAGAAAGGACGTGCCATGGCTTCCATACAGTGTCGATCTCTATCGCTGGCATACGGACCGGTGCCGGTGGTGCAAAAGGTATCGTTCGACCTGCCGGACGGGGGATATCTGGTGGTGGTTGGTGAAAACGGGTCCGGTAAGAGCACCCTTTTTAAGGCGATGGCCGGTCTGCTGACGCCGGCATCCGGCAGCGTGCGCTTTTCACCGGAAAATGTGCGGCCGGGTTACCTGGCCCAGTTGGACGATATTGCGGCGAATTTTCCCGCTTCTGTGAAAGAGGTGGTCCTGAGCGGCACCCTTTGCCGGACCCGGTCCCTTTTTCACAGCCGGCAAGCCCGGGCGCAGGCCCGGGCAGCCTTGGACCGAATGGACATGCTGCCCTTTGCGGACCGGTCCTTTCAGGCCCTGTCCGGCGGCCAACGCCGGCGCGTTCTTTTGGCCCGGGCCTTGGTGGCCGCCCAGGGGCTCTTGCTCCTGGACGAGCCCACGGCAGGCTTGGACCGGGCCACCGCAGCAGACCTCTACGCCCTGCTGCGGTCCTTGAACCGGGAAGAGGGGATGACCGTGGTGACCATTTCCCACGATATGGTGGCCGGCCTGGATGACGCCAGCCACATTTTGGCCATGCGGCATGGCCGGGTGGCCTTTTTCGGGACACAGGCGGACTACTTTGCCCAGGAAAAGAGGGGGGGATGACCGTGTCGGCGCTCTTGGATTACGATTTTATGCGGCGGGCCCTGGTGGTCGGCCTCTTGATTGCCCTTTGCTGTGCGGTCTTGGGCGTGCCCCTGGTCTTACGCCGCTTTGCCATGATTGGCGACGGCTTGTCGCACACGGCCTTTGCGGCCATGTCCCTGGCCCTGGCGGTGGGCTGGGCGCCGCTCAGCTTTGCCCTGCCGGTGGTCACCCTGGCATCGGTGGCCCTGCTCTACCTGTCGGACCGGGGCCACTTAAAGGGGGACGGGGCCATTGCCATGATTGCCACGTCAGCCATGGCCCTGGGGGTGACGGTGGCCAGTTTATCCCGGGGCATTACGGCGGACATTTACGCCTATATGTTCGGGTCTATTTTGGCCATCAGCCCCTCTGAACTGGCCCTGTCTGTTGGCTTGTCGGTGCTGGTGCTGACGGTTTATGCCCTGGCTTTTGACCGTATTTTTGCGGTCAGCTTTGATGAAGCCTTTGCCCGGGCCGTCGGTTTAAAAACAGGCCGCTACCGGCTCTTGCTGGCGGTGTTGACGGCAGTGACGGTCGTCCTGGGCCTGCGCCTGGTCGGTGCCCTGCTGATTGGCGGGCTGATTATCTTTCCCTCAGCAGGGGCCATGCACTTGTCCCACACCTACCGGGGCGTGGTCCTGTCTGCAGCCGCCCTGGCGGTGGTGGCCATGCTGGCCGGCCTGGTCATCTCCTTTTATGCCGACCTGCCCACCGGCGCCACAGTGGTCCTGATGGACCTGGTCCTGTACATCATCTGCGCCCTGTTCGGCCTTTGGCGCCGGCGGCTAAAAGCCTAACAAAAACAGTCTCGCCGGGCTTCTCCATAGGCTGGAGCAAAATCCTTCTCAATAAATGAAAACAGCCACACAAAAAGGTGCTGTGCCGAATGCGCTTAGGCATTCTGACACAGCACCTTTGTTATGGCGTTTTAAATGGGCCCTGATCAAACACAATGCAATTCCTTTTTCAGCGCCTCTTGCAGCAGCTGGGAGCAATTTATATTTCTATTTCTTGCCATCTCATTTAGATAGCTTGGTAGAGAGACGGTTCGCTGAACGGTCTTATGGTCCATGCTCCGAACATAGGCATCAATATCAAGGCCAATCAAGGTCACAAAGGTTCCTGCTTTTACAGTGGCTTCCAAGGCTTCAGGCTTAATATCCTTTAAGGCTGAGGCCTTCGGGTAGCCCTCACCGGCAATATAGGCCTCATAGAGCCAGGTTCCCAAGGCATCTTCGGCCATTTCAAAGGCTTCCGCCTCACCATCTCCCTGAGTGACAATGCCGTCTAAATCCGGGAACTCAACAATATAGCCACCCTCTTCGGCGGCATAAAAGATAGCCGGATAAACTAAGAACATCTGCCCAACCCCCTTTCTTGTAAAAAAGGCAAGGAGGGGACTATTTCAGCCTCGCTTGTTTCAGAATAGCTTGTTCAAGCCCCTTCTTTAAGTCCTTGCTGTGAACGGGCACCAGGGTGCTCCGTCAGGATGGCGTAGCTTCTGATGGCTCCCCTTTCCACCGGGAACAATCCGAAAGCCGTTCTTTTCCGGAGGCTTCATCATCTCCTTAGCGCTCATCGGCATAAGACGCCCTCCTTCCAGCAATATTATACATAATATTAGGTATCCAATCGAGAGGAAAGTGCCCCTTCATCGCCGGCTTATGCCGTAAAACCGTCAGGAGCAAGCCACACAAAAAGGTGCTGTGCCGAATGCTTAGGCATTCTGACACAGCACCTTTGTTATTGCGTTTTAAATAGGCTTAAAAGTCGTCGTCCTGACCGCCTTCAACACATTCTGCATCCGGGTTGTCCAGGAATTCTTGGAAGAGACCATGGACCACGTTGTTACGGGTAATCAGCCCTACCGGGTGACCCGCTTTATCAAGAACGGGCAGGTGACGCAATTGCCGTTTGTTGATAATCCGTGACGCATCACGCATGGTATCTTCCGGCGATACCGTGTATACATGGGTGGTGTAGCAGGTGTAAATCGGGTCATTGACCACCGTTTTCAGGTAATAGGGGAAACAGTCCACTTGATACCAGCTGCGGATGTGGTTCAGCTGCTTATTTTTCTTGCGCACATTGTAAACCACATTGTCAATGATATCCCCGTCAGATAAAATACCTGTCAATTTACCATCTTCATCAACGATGAAAATCGAGCCGATTTTTTCGCGGACAAATATCTCAATGGCATCTCCGATATTTGCCGTATTAATCAAGGTTCTAGGATTTTCAATCATTACATCTTTAACCAATACCGCCATAATAAGACCTCCCCTTCCCTATGCAGTATGTGCTAAATATAAATGACTCCAGACCGACAGCCCTTGCAGGGTCTATTTTTTGTAATTATAGAAGCCTTCGCCTGTCTTAATCCCGAGTTTTTTACCGCGAACCATCTTACGCAGGAGCGTATGCGGACGATATTTCGGGTCGCCGGTTTCGTTGTAGAGCACTTCCATAACGGCCAGGACAATGTCCAAACCGACCAAGTCCCCTAGGGCAAGAGGCCCCATCGGATGGTTGGCGCCAAGTTTCATGGCTGTGTCAATGCCTTCAACGGAAGCGAGACCGTCTGCATAAATGCCGATGGCTTCGTTGATCATCGGAATCAGGATGCGGTTAACCACAAAGCCCGGTCCTTCTTCGACTTCAACCGGTGTTTTACCGATTTTTTCGGAGATTTCGATGATTTTCTTAGCGGTTTCATCAGGGGTGTTAATCCCTTTGATGACTTCGATCAATTTCATGACCGGAGCCGGGTTGAAGAAGTGCATGCCGATGACGCTGCGTTCAATATCCGCACCGATTTCAGTGATGGACAATGAAGAGGTGTTGGTTGCAAAAATAGCATCCGGTTTGCAGATTTCTTCTAAGGCTTTGAAGGTTTCTTTTTTAATCTGCATGTTTTCAATGGCTGCTTCAATGATCAGGTCGCAGTCTTTGCAGTCATCACGCAGGCCGGTGGTGATTCTGTTTAAAATGGTTTCCGCTGCGGATTTTTCCATTTTACCCTTGTCAACCCGTTTCATTAAATTCTTTTCAATTTTAGCTTTACCGCCATTGGCAAAGTCCATATTGATGTCTGTTAAAACCACTTCAAAACCGTCTGTCTGTGCAAACGCATGTGCAATCCCGGACCCCATGGTACCGGCACCGATAACCCCAACTTTCATATTTGTCCTTCCTTTCTGACGCCTGCGCGCCACTTAAAATTGCAAGCCGTTTTGGAACGGTTTGTATGCAAACTTATTTGTTGGTGAAGTTCTTTTCTTTACGTTTTTCTAAGAAAGCGCCCATGCCTTCTGCTTGGTCGGCGGTTTCAAAGCAGGCGCCGAACAAGTCTACTTCAATGTCCACGCCACCGTCAATGTCGGTTTGCAGGCCGCGGTTGATGGCTTCTTTTGCGTGGCGAACGGCGATCGGGGCGTTGCCGGCGATCCGGCCGGCCATTTTTTCAGCTGCCGGCATTAAGTCGGCCAAGGGATAAACTGCGCTGACCAGGCCGAGAGCCAAGGCTTCATCGGCCTTAATGTTTTTGCCGACCAGGATCAGTTCTTTTGCTTTGGACAGGGAACCGATGACCCGGGCCAACCGCTGGGTACCACCGAAGCCCGGGGTAATCCCCAAACCGACTTCCGGTTGACCGAACATGGCGTTGTCGGAGCAAAGACGGATGTCGCAGCTCATGGCCAATTCATTCCCGCCGCCAAGGGCAAAGCCGTTAATGGCTGCGATGACGGGAATCGGTAATTTTTCAATTTTACGGAAGATGTCGTTCCCTTTGCGGGCGTATTCAGCGCCTTGGGCCTTGGTCATTTCTTTCATTTCAGAAATGTCAGCCCCGGCGACAAAGGCTTTTTCACCGCCGCCGGTGATGATCAGGCACCAGACTTCATCGGTGTTGATGGTGTCAATGGTGGCGTTCAGTTCGTCTAAAACGGCTGACCCTAAAGCATTTAAAGCCTTGGGGCGGTCAATGGTCAAGGTGGCCACGCGGCCCTTTACATCATATTTAATGAATTCCATCTTGTATTTTTGCCTCCTTAAAAGGTTGGTCCACGCCGCCGGGCGGCGGGTCTTTTATTTGCGTTCGATAACAGCAGCTGCACCCATGCCGCCGCCGATGCAAAGCGTTGCCAAACCACGTTTAGCGTCACGACGTTGCATTTCATAAAGCAGGGTTACCAGGATACGTGCCCCGCTGCAGCCGACCGGGTGGCCTAAGGCGATGGCGCCGCCGTTAACGTTTAATTTATCGTTGTCAAAGCCCAGGTCTTTACCGACGGCAACAGCCTGTGCGGCAAAGGCTTCGTTGGCTTCATAGAGGTCAAAGTCTTCAATTTTCAAGCCGGTTCTGGCCAGAACATTGCGGGTTGCTGCCACAGGGCCAATCCCCATGATGGCCGGATCCACGCCGCCCAGAGCCCCGTCAACCCAATAAGCCATCGGGGTAACGCCGAGTTCTTTGGCTTTTTCTTCGCTCATGACGACAACCGTAGCGGCCCCGTCGTTGATGCCGGAAGCGTTGGCAGCGGTAACCACGCCGCCTTCTTTGAAGGCCGGTTTTAATCTGGAAATGCCTTCAGCGGTAACGCCTTCACGCGGACCTTCGTCTGTATCGAAAACGATGGTTTCTTTTTTCTTTTTGATTTCGATGGGAACGATTTCTTCTTTGAATTTACCATCAGCAATGGCCTTGCAAGCTTTTTGTTGGCTCCAAGCAGCAAATTCATCAAGTTCTTCGCGGGTTAAGCCGTATTTTTCGGCAACGTTTTCTGCGGTAACGCCCATGTGGTATTGGTTGAAGGCGTCGGTCAAGCCATCAGAAATCATGGTGTCCAGCAATTGGCCGTGGCCCATCCGGTAGCCGTAACGGCCTTGTTTGACGAGATAGGGGGCAGCGCTCATGTTTTCGGCCCCACCGGCGATGATGACGTCAGCTGCGCCGGCTTGAATCATGAAAGCAGCGGTGTTGACGGCGTTCAAACCGGAACCGCAGAGAATGTTCAGTGTCATGGCCGGAACTTCAACCGGAAGCCCTGCGTTAACGGAGGCTTGACGGGCCATGTTTTGACCTAAACCGGCCTGGAGCACGCAGCCCAAAAGAACCTGGTCGACATCCGTCGGTTTAATGCCGGCACGTTTAATGGATTCTTTGATGACATGCGTAGCAAGATCCGTTGCAGGCGTATTGGCCAAGGTCCCGCCCATTTTCCCTACTGCAGTCCGGCATGCACCAGCTAAAACGATTTTTTTTGACATAATTTGTCCTCCTTATTCGTTAAGCATTCTGACAATAAACGATAAAGCAACAAGTTGCATTTTTGATAGGTCCATTATAACAGATTGTGCCGTTCCTCACAAGCCTGCTTATTCAATCTATTACCATTATTAAGTTATATTATAGGCTTTTTTAGAACAACTTTATCATTTTAAGCAAGTATATCACAAATGCGGGGCAAGGGGTTATCTGAATTGGATAAATTATGATTTTTCTAAAGATTTTTTCTTTGTTTGCATGGAAAAAAGCCTTTTTGCGACTTGCTCAGGTCGACGCGTCACCCTGCGCGGGAGATATCGGATCACCATCCTTTCTGCACCGACGAAGCCACTGCCACCCCTCCTTTCAAGAGCAAAATAAACTTATCAAATAAGCCGCCCCTAAGGACGGCCTATGGACAGCATCGGTTGGATGAGGGCGCGAAAGGCCGGCCCGGAAAAGTGACGGCGACTGTTTCAGTGCTTGCTGCCATCCACCCGGTCCCCCCTCCCCTGTCATGAGAACTTATTTCATTTACAGTATAGGGGATAGGGCGGCCAGCTGCACCGAATCAGGGTAAAATTTCAGTAAAAGCTTGATGGGCCTTGGCCTTATTTTGCCGCAAGACAAAAACCGCCCCTTATGCAGCCAGGCCAAGGGCGGCATAAGGGGCGGTGCGAATATTCATGGTGGCTCTTGGGCCGGTTCAACTTAAAAGCAGGCTAATGATGTCTTCGATGCTGATCCGGTAGAAGACCCGGTCCATCCGGGCAGCGGTCAAGGCCCGGCGAAGAGCGGAGGCTTCCAGGGGCAAGCCGGCTAAAACGGCCGGCAGGCGGGCGGCCTCTTCCGTGGCAAAAATATCCCCGCCAAGGGTGCAGGCGGTGATCCGCCCGGCCTCTAAATCCAGGGCCAGGGTCAGGCGGCCGCCGGCGAAGCGGCGGCTTTTGACGATTGCGCTGGCCGGATCACGGCCATAGATAATCTCCGGGTTGGCAAAATAACCTGTCGCCAGCTGGTCAATGGCGGCTTCATCGCCGGGCGCTAGTGTCAAGGGGGCCGCATGGCCGCATAGGGCCTGCCGCAGGTGGGCGGCCAAGGCCGGGGCATCCATGCCCGGCGGCAGGTAGGCCGACAGGTTGACCACCCGGTCCCGCACGCTGGCGATGGCCTTGGAGGCCAATTTGTCGTAGTCAACGGTGGTGGCGGCGGTCATCATATCAATATCCGCCGAAACCAAAATAGACCCGTGGTGTACCGTAGTGCCGTGAATTTTATACTGAGCGTTGCCGCTGATTTTTCGACCGTCAAGGGTCAGGTCATTCCGCCCTTTAAAGCTGGCCGCAAGGCCCAGGTCTGCCAAGGCGGCGCAAACCGGCTCCAGAAAGCCCTCAAAGGCAATCTGCCCGCTGTCGTGGGGCACAATATAACTGAACTGCAGGGTGCCGGGATCGGTGTAGATGGTCCCGCCGCCGGAGGGACGGCGGACCACCTGAAGGCCCTGCTCGTCTGCATACCGGCGATTGATTTCCTGCGCCGTATTTTGATACTTACCGACCATGAGCGTGGGCACGGTCCGCCAGAGCATGACCACCGGCTCCGAGAGGGGCACGGCCGTGGCATAATGGTATTCAACAGCAAAATGGCGGTAAGGGTCCAGCCCCGGGCTGTGTAGGTAGCGCATCATCGGTTCCGGACCGCTTGGTAGGCAGCCAAGGCCCGGTAGGAAGACCGGACCAGGGGACCGGCAACAACATAAGGAAAGCCCATGGCCAAGGCCGCTTGCTCCCATTGGGCAAAGGTTTCCGGCGGCAGGTAGGCCTGGACCGGGTAATGGTCCGGGCCGGGCTGTAAATATTGGCTGATGGTGACGATGTCACAACCGGCGGCCCGCAAGTCTGCCAAGAGGGCCCGGACCTCCTCGTCCCTTTCGCCAAGGCCCAGCATAAAGCCGCTCTTGGTCAGCCCTTCCGGCAGGCCGGCCTTGCTGCGGCGCAGGACCGTCAAGGACCGCTCATAGTCGGCCCCCGGGCGCAGGTCCGGATACAGGCGGCGCACCATCTCTACATTGTGGTTGAGGACATCGGGCTTGGCCGCCAAGACGGTCTGCAAGGCCTTGTCCGAACCGCCCAGATCACTGATGAGTACTTCCACGCTGATTTGCGGCCGCGCCCGGCGGATGGCGGTCACGGCCCGGGCCATGTGCCCGGCCCCACCGTCCGGCAGGTCATCCCGGGTGACCTGGGTCAGGACCACATGGTCCAGCTCCATCTCATTCACCGCTTCCGCCAGGCGGTCCGCTTCCTGCGGATCCGGCGCCGTCGGCCGGCCGCTGGCCACTTGACAAAAACGGCAGTTGCGGGTGCAGACGTCGCCCAGCAGAATGAAGGTGGCTGTCCCGCTCTCGTAACATTCCCCCCGGTTGGGGCAATGGGCCTCCCGGCAAACGGTGTGCAGGCCCTTGGCCTGTAAACCGCTTGCCAGGCGGTCAACGGCTTCCGGCCGATACCGCACCCGCAGCCAGGGTGGTTTAGCGGTCATCATAGCGAACCTCCGCCACATCGGCGCCGCAGGGCACCGGCTCGCCGGCTTCCGCCAGCTGACGCAGCAGGGTACCGGCGTGGTCCGCTTCAATCTGGGCCACCACCTTATCCGTTTCCACCTCATAAAGGGCTTCACCGGCAGAAAAATGGGCGCCTTCATCAACCAGCCAGGCGCATAAAAGTGCTTCTGTCATATCGTCGCTTAATTGCGGCATTTGTAAAGTTGTCATAATCCCCCTCCTAAAACAAGGCCTGAATCAGCCTTTAAAAAAGCATCCCGGCCAGGCCTTCCAAGTCGGGAAAGGCCGCCAGGGCAGCGGTCAAATCGCTGCGCTTGATCCGCACCCCGCGCAGGGCGGCGGCCGCCTCCGGATAGGCCGGGTCAAAAGCAAGGCTTTCAATCCGCCCCCGCTTGGCCCGGTAGCTGACGGTCAAGGGTGCCCCCCGGTAAGAAAGGGTCCGCCGGTAAGTAAAGGGCGGCCCCTGGGCAAGGGTCCATTCCCAAGACCGGTACTTGTCCGCCGCCAGCCCATTGACCTCCGTTTTTTCCTCAGCGGTCAGGGTCTGCCGGTCAAGGGGCCCACAGACCCTGGCCATTTCCCGCACAAAGGCCTGCATAAAGGCCCGGGTATCGCCAAAAGGCGCGGCCATCCGCCAGGCAATATTGGTCACCGGCACCGGCCTGGACGGGACAGCTCGGGTGGTGAAGAAGCCCCGCTGTCCATTGGCCAGGCGGTGGAGTTGCTTTAAATCCGCATCGTAGAGCAAGGTGCCGTGGTGCCATACCCGATCTCCGGCAATTTTTTGCGCATTCCCGCTGATTTTATGGGCCCCGATCATCACTTCGCTGACGCCGGCCGGCCGGGCGTCAATGCCCAAGCCTTGCAGCGCCCGGCAAACCGGTCGCAAAAATCGCCCGTAGTCAATGTGCTTGCCCTTGGCATCGGCCATAAAGGCAAAGTTCACATTGCCCGGGTCGTGGTAAACGGCACCGCCGCCGGTGGCCCGGCGCAGGACAGGAATATTGTCCCGGGCGGCCAGGGCCAAATCGGTTTCTGCCGGCAGGCATTGACCGGCGCCACAAATAACGGATGCCCGGTTGCGCCAGACCAGAAAGTTAACCCCTTCCCGGTAGGTCCTAAAGATGTATTCTTCATAGGCCTGGTTAAAATACGGGTCCAATGAATCGTTTTCAAAAAAGCGCATCCTCACCCCTCCTGTGCCCTTTATTATACCCCATCAAAGGGGGGCTGCACAAGCAAAAGCGAACATATTTTCGCAACTTAAAAAGCACCGACGCCTGCCGGTGCTATCCCTTATCTTAGACTTCCAGGGAGAAATTATCAATTAAACGCGCTTTACCGAAGCGGACTGCCAAGGCGATGAGCACCGGGCCTTCCAGCCGGTCGATCGGCACAATGGTATCCCGGTGGACCGCTTGGATGTAGTCGATCTCCGCCAGGGGCTCGGCACTGATCCGGGTCCGCAAAAAGTCAAGAATTGTTGCCGTGTCCCGTTCCCCGGCGAGAATCTTTTCTCGGGCTTCTTCCAAGGCCTGGTGGAGGATGGGCGCTTTGGCCCGTTCCGCTTCAGTCAGGTAGACGTTGCGGGAGCTTTTTGCCAAGCCGTCCGCTTCCCGCACGATGGGGCAGCCGATGATTTGAACCGGAATGGCCAGGTCCTGGACCAGCCGGCGAATGACCGCCAATTGCTGGGCGTCTTTTTCGCCAAAATAGGCCCGGTCGGCACCGGTCAGCAGGAAGAGTTTGGTGCAGACCGTGGCCACGCCCCGAAAATGAACCGGGCGAGACCGGCCGCAAAGCTCTGCGCTGACCCCTTCAACGGTCACATAGGTGCTGTAGCCGGAGGGGTACATGACCTCCGGTGTCGGTGCGAAAACGGCAGCGGCACCCTGTTCGGCGGCCAAGGCCACATCCCGCGGCAAGTCTTGGGGATAGGCGTCCAGGTCTTCTCCGGCGCCGAACTGGGTGGGGTTGACAAAAACGCTGACCAGGGTCCGGTCATTGTCTGCCGCAGCCCGTTTGATCAGGCTCAGATGGCCTTCATGCAAGTAGCCCATGGTGGGCACCAGGCCGACGCTGCACCGGGCCCGGCGCCAATCTTGGATCAGGGCGCGCAGGTCTTCAAGGGTGCGCACCACAGGAATAGGAAATTGATTCATACTTCGTCACCTTTCTGGAATTCTTTGACCGCCGCTTCCACCACTGAGGCATCCATGGTGAAAATTTCCGACTCGTTTGGGAAGGTCCGGTCTTTGACCGCCGTGGCATAGTCTTGGAAGGCCTGGGTCATGGCCTCGCCAAGCTGGGCAAACTGGCGGACAAATTTGGGGACAAAGTCGGAATACATGCCCAGCATGTCCTGGTATACGAGCACCTGGCCGTCACAGTCTGCCCCGGCGCCTATGCCGATAGTGGGAATGGTCAAGAGGTCCGTAATGGCTTTGGCCAAGGGCGCCGGCACACACTCGATGACCACGCTAAAGGCGCCGGCCGCCTCCACCGCCCGGGCGTCGGCCAGGAGGGCTGCGGCGGCTTCGGCATCCTTACCCTGAACCTTAAACCCGCCCAGGGCATTGATGGACTGGGGCGTCAGCCCGATGTGGGCCTGGACCGGAATACCGGCCTCTACGATGGCGCGGATTTGCGCCGCCACCCGGCGGCCGCCTTCCAGCTTCACCGCATCGGCGCCGCCTTCTTTCATCAGGCGGCCGGCATTCACCACCGCGTCGTAAACACCGGTTTCGTAGCTCATGAAGGGCATGTCGCAGACCACCAGGCAGTCCGGTGCGCCGCGGGTCACTGCCCGACAATGATGAATCATATCGTCCAAAGTTACCGGCAGGGTATTCGGGTAGCCCAGGATGGTGTTGCCCAGGCTGTCCCCCACCAAAATACTGTCAATGCCGGCCTTGTTGATTAATTTTGCTGTGGAATAATCGTAACAAGTGAGCATCGTCAGAGGGGTTTTCTTGCGTTTCGCTTCTGCGAACGTTTGAACCGTTGTCGGCATGATTGCTCCTCAACTCCTTTTCCATGTCTGCCCTATCCCGCTCAGGGTGACCTTCTGCCACCAGCGGTAATAGGGCCAGTGATAAACTGCGATAGACGGCATCCCCCAGGGGATCGTCGGCCAGCGCCTGCAAGTGGGCCCTAACGGTCGATAAGTCGTTTCGTTCCATTGGGCCGGTTAAGGCGTCGGTCGGGCCGCGGTCGATGATGGCCCGGGCATTGGTCAAAAAAAGCGGGGCCAGGGCCTGCCGGGCCAGCGGTTCGGAAAAGCCGCAGGCCGTCAATTGCCGGGCCGCTTCTCCATAAAGGCCGCAAACCAGGTTGCTGGCCATGACACAGGCCGCATGATAGCGGACCTTGTCGGCCGCCGTCACCGGCACCACCGCATTACCGCAGGGGGCCAGGAGGGCGGTCAGCCGCTGCCGGGCGGCGGCATCGCCTTCCACGGAAAAGACCGCTGACGCCAGGGGGGCCAGGTCCATTTCCGGGTCTGAAAAAGCGAAAATCGGGTGCAGGCTGGCCGCCTGCCAGACCGCATGAGCCGGTTTCAGCACCGCATGGGTCAAGCTCCCGCTCAAATGGGCCAGGACGTGGTCTGCCGTCAAATGCGGTGCCAGGGCGGCAGCGGTTGCGCCGATTTGCCCGTCCGGTGTGGCAATAAGAACCATATTGCAGCGCGCCGCCAGGTGGGCAAAATCGTCGAAGCAGGCGCTGTCTGTCAGCTCAGCCGCCCTTGCCGCATGGGCAGGCGTCCGGCTCATATAGCCGGCCACCTCTAGACCGCAAGCGGTTAAATAGCGGCCCAATACGGTCCCGGCCTTGCCGGCACCGATGATTCCGATGGCCATCCTCTCACCTCCGTCAGTGCCATGATACAGCAGGCCGAGGGGAGGTGCAAGGGATTCCCGGTCATTTAGCGAAAATGCAGCCCCGGATCACCGTCCCAGTTGCCCTAAAGGGAGATCCGGCTCGCAGCCCTGCCCAAGGCGCAAAAAAAAGCGCCTCTTCATCCGCCATCGAATGAAGAGGCGTCGGCCATGCTAGGCCCCTGCCTAAAATTGTTCCACTTCCACAATCTTGCCCATTCCCCGCAGGGCCTTGACCAATTTTTCAACGACCACGTCCCGCAGGTCCAGGGAAACAACCTGCCCTTCTTTCATGGCCGGATTTTCCGCACAGCCCTGCAGAACCGTAATCCGGTCGGCGTCTAAGAGGTACTGCAGCATTAAGCTGGCCCCGTCCTCTGCCGCCGGCAATTCATGGGTTTCCAGAAGCCGCCGGACTTCCGAAAGGGTGATGACCCCTTCGGTGGTCAGGTCTACCCCGGCAATGCGTGAAATGGGCGGGATGGTATCGCTCACATAGGTGAAATCGCTGTGCAGGTCTCGTCCCGCCTCACGGCAAAAGATCTGCGCCGTGGTGCCGCCGGCAATGATGTGGATCCCGTCGGCGCTCAAGAAGCGGCGCACCATCCGGGCATCGTCAGAGGGGGAGGCCGGCGGGCCGGTCATTAAGACCGCCCGGCTTTCTTCTTTCAACCGCATGACCACGCAGGTGGTATCGTCCCCCGGCTCCCCCTGATAATAGCTTTTACAAATATTCACCACCCGGTTGGCAATGGTCTGGACGCTGTCCTCTAAGTCCACATACCGCTCCAGGGTATCAATCAGCCCCTCGGCGCCGAGTCCCAGGGGAAAGAGGTCTCCCAACCCGGCCTGGGTCACCCCGTCTGAAACGATGATGAGGGTTTCGCCGGCATTCATCCGGAAGCTGGCTTCATTGATGGTGCGACCACCCATATCGGTGGGGCTGGTGGCGACAAGCTCCAGGCCGTCATCGTTGATCCGCACCATGGGGCAGCCGTCAAAATCAACCAGGTAGACGATGCCGTTGGTGTACAAGCGTAAAATGGAAAAAGTGGAATAGGCAATCCCCCGCGTCTTACAGGTGGGCAGGGTGGCCACCAGGGTATTGACCACATCTTCTACGGGAATGTCCTGGAAAATCATCTGAGAGGCAATCTTGGCCGTCAGGTTGGCCAAAATATTCGCCTTGACCCCACTGCCCAGGCCGTCTGAAAGCACCACCACCGTATCATCGCTGCTGCGGATGATGTCCACCACATCGCCGCAAAGTTCTTCACCGTTTTTATTGATTTGGGCGATGCCCACTTCACCGATTAAGCCCACCTCAACTCAACTCCTTTTCCCGCTCAAATTCACGGACGAGCTTCAGCAGGGTAATTTTTGTTTGTGAGGTGGTTTCGCCCAGCAGGCTGGCGATTTCCTGGGCCACCCGCATTTGATCGTTGATGACTTCATTGGCCTTCTCAAGCAACTGCCCCTTGACCGCTTCCAGTTCCTGCCGCTGGGCCACTTGGCCTGTCACGTTGGCGAAAAGGGCCAGGTAATGCCCCGGCGCCCCTTCCATGGGCTGGATGGTCTCCCGTGTCCACAGGTGAATGTCTTCATAATGGTGGAGCTGGTCGCGCAGGACCTGGCCTGTTTCAATGACGCGACGGAAGGCGTCCGTTGCCATATGGTCGCTGAGCAGGTCCCCTTCCTTTAACTTGTAGCTGTTAAAAATTTTCAGCAGCCTGGGGTTGGTCTGCAAAATTTTCAGGGACTCGTCAAAAACGAGAATGCCGCTGTCGCTGCTGTTGACAATGGCATTGGCAAAACTTTCCGCCTTGGCCTTCATATAGCTCAGGCACATTTGCCGGTCTGCTTCACCGCGGACCACCGCAGCGCTTTTTTCATAGCAAGAATCGTAGCCACAGGCGCCGCAGTTTAAAATCTTGGCCCCTTCCTGGTCAAAGAAGCGCTGCATCTCTTCCGCTACATCCGACGGATCTGCCTTGGGCGGGTAGTAGGTCCGGTCAAGGTAGGTCACCTGTCCCACAGGGCCGGTATAGGGCCGGATCGGCCAGGTTTCCCGGGCATGATAATACCGCTCCAGGCAGAGGCAGCGGTCCATGATGCTGCCTTTCTGGCGCATGTGCAGGCCGCTCACACAGCCGGACTGGCAGCTCATCAGCTCTAAAAACTGCACATCCGGCAGGTTGTTCGGGTCCAAGCCGTCTAAAATATTAAGACAGCTTTTCAGCCCGGAAAACCACTCGGTATGCCCCGGCCGTAAAACGCCGGCCTTTAAAAGCTCGGTGGCCATATTGCCCACAACGGTAAAGGCATAGCCGCCTCGGTAGGGGGCCGGAGGGCCATCCGGGACCTCTGTCCGCACCTGGGGCGTATACCTCAGCAACTGAGACAGGTCTTGAAAGGTGATGATGTAGTCCACCGCCGCTAGGGTCTCCCGGTTGTAAAATTCTCCCGGGCAGGCGGTGACATAGACCACTTCACAGCCGGGGTTTTCAGCCCGCAGGACTTCTGCGTGCATTTTTGCCAGCGATGGAAAGGGCAGCAGGTTGGGCAAGAGATGGGCATAGTGCTGCTCAATCAAGTTCACCACCGTCGGGCAGTGGGAAGAAATCCACAACTTTTGCTCCGACCCGCGGATGGTTTCAGCAATGGCCCTCAGCGCATGAGGCTCAAGGGTATCGCTCGCTTCTGCCTTTTCAAAGCCAATTTGGTAGGCCTTTTGAATCACAGCCTCCGGTTCGGAGCATTCAAAGTAGGTCACCATCATGCCCCCTAAGGAGAGCACCAGGCGTTTGCCCGCCGCTAAGGCCTCCACCACGCGCGGCATATCTGTAATAATCTGTTTGGTCCGCTGTGGGCACTCGGTGACACATTCGCCGCACAGGACACACTTGTTTTGAATAATGCGCGCACGGCCGGTTGAAAAATCAATGGCATCCATGGCACATTTGCGCAAACACCGGTAACAGTCTAAACAATTTGCATTTTCTTTGGTGACAATTGGAAAATCCCGCACCTCTATCCCCCCTGCTGGGTCAATCGTTCAATAATCATGGCAACATCTGCCGGCCCTACTTCATAGAGCTTCTCGCCGTCCGGCAGTTCTACAACGACACCCCGGTCGCATTCGTCTGCGCAAAAGCGGCCGGCCAGTTCGACCCTATCGGTCAGCTGGGCGTCCTTCAGGGCCTGCTTCAGGGTCCGAACCACCGCCGGGGCCCCCTTAACGTGGCAGGCGCTGCCCATACAAACCCGTAAAACCTCTTTCATGGTATCCCTCCGTTCCCCTATTGCTTTTAACCATCTTATGCAGTTTTCTGAATACTGTCAACCACGAAAGAAATAGGCGGGCAAGCCGCTGGGCAGCCTGTCCGCCGGAAACATTTTAATATTTATCTTGGGCCTGGTAGGCGGTGTGCAAGAGGGCATGGGCCAGCTCGCTTGCCGGCTCACCGAGGAAGTCACGGTACAAGGCCAATACAGACGGGTTCTCATGGGACTTGCGCAAGGGCATGTTCCGGTCAATCTCATAGATGGCCTTTTGCCGCGCCAAGATCACATTCTGATCGCCATGGTGGTAGGGCTGTCCGGCGCCGCCGATGCAGCCGCCCGGACAGGCCATCACTTCAATGGCGTGGATGCCGCGCGGATTGCCTGCCCGGATTTCATCCAGCAAGCCGCGCGCATTGCCCAAGCCGTGCGCCACCGCAATCTTAAGCGGCAAGCCGTCCACATCAATCTCTGCAATCCGAACCCCTTCAAAACCGCGCAGGGCGGTAAAGTCCACAGAGGGACAGGTCTTGCCGGTGTGGAGTTCATAGGCCGTCCGCACCGCCGCTTCAATGACCCCGCCGGTGGACCCGAAAATAACCCCGGCACCGGTGGATTCACCCAGCGGATTGTCAAAACCGTCATCCGGCAAATCCGCCAAGTTGATGTCTTTCCGCTGAATAAGCCGGGCCAATTCCCGCGTGGATAAAACAAGGTCCACGTCCGGATTGCCGTCAACGGAAAATTCTGCCCGCCCGGCCTCCATTTTTTTCGCCAGGCAGGGCATGACCGATACCAGCACCAAATCTTCCCGGCGCACCCCGATTTTTTCTGCAAAATAGGTCTTGGCGATGGCGCCGAACATTTGCTGGGGGCTCTTGGCCGATGAAGGCACCTGGAGCAGGTCCGGGTACTGGCTTTCAAAGAAATTGACCCAGGCCGGGCAGCAGCTGGTTAAAATGGGCAGGGCCTCTTTTTCACCGGCCAGGTAGCGGTTGAGCCGGGCCAAGAGCTCGGTCCCCTCTTCCATAATGGTCAAGTCTGCCGCAAAATCCGTATCGAATACATAGTCAAAGCCCACTTCCCGCAGCGCCGTCACCAGCTTACCGGTGGCCACTGACCCGGGCGCCATCCCGAAGGCTTCACCAATGGCCACCCGTACAGAGGGCGCCGTTTGCACGATCACCGTCTTGTCCGGGTCATTTAAGGCGGCGATCACATCCCAGGTGGCGTCTTTTTCGGTAATGGCCCCGGTCGGACAAACGGCGGCACATTGGCCACAATGGGTGCAGACCGTCTCCATGCTCGGTGCCCCGAAGGCCGTATTGACCACCGCGTTAAACCCGCGCCCGCTCATGGAAAGGGCGCCCACCTGCTGGACCTCGTTGCACATGGTTTCACACCGCCGGCAACGCACGCACTTGTTCATATCCCGGACCAGGGACCGGGTTTCATCTTTGTCAAAAAGGGACTGGCTCTTCCCGGTAATGTTCACGTTATCAATACCGAACCGAATGGCCAGGGCCTGCAATTCACAATCCCCTGACTTGGCGCAGCTCAGACAGGTTCGCGGGTGGTCGGAAATCAACAGTTCCACAATGGTTTTCCGCGTTGTCAAAACCCGGTCTGAGTTGGTGACCACCTTCATCCCTTCGCTGACCAGGGTCACACAGGCCGGCTGTAAATTTTTCTTTCCTTCAACTTCCACCACGCACACCCGACAGGTCGCCTTAGAGCTGTGCATCCGGGTGTTGTGCAAGTCCATATGGCACAAGGTGGGAATATCGATGCCCAGCGTTTTGGCCGCATCCAGAATGGTCGTCCCCTTGGGCACGGTCACCGCCCGGCCGTTGATGGTTAAATTCACCTCTTGCATCCTCATCACTCCTTTTGCCTTTATTGAATGGAAATAGCGCCGAAATTACATTTTTCAATACAAGTCCCGCAGCGGATACACTTATCCTGCCGGATGGTAAAGGGACTCCGCAATTCCCCTTCAATGGCCTCTGCCGGGCAGTTCTTGGCACAGACCGAGCAGCCGACGCAGCGCTTTTCATTGATCACATACCGGGTCATCTTCCGGCAAACCCCGGCCGGACACCGCTTATCCTCCACATGGGCCAGGTATTCGTCCCAGAAATTTTCCATCGTTGAGAGCACCGGGTTGGGCGCACTCTGCCCCAGGGCACAAAGGGCAGCGTCTTTCATCACTTGCCCGATCCGCTTAATTTCATCAATATGCGCCATGGTGCCGCGGCCGTCGGTGATCAGCTTGAGCAGCTCGGAAATCCGCCGCGTGCCGATCCGGCAAGGGGTACACTTGCCACAGCTTTCCCCTTCGGAAAAGCCCAGGTAGTACTTGGCGATGGACACCATGCAGTCGTCCTCGTCCATAATGATCATCCCGCCGGACCCCATCATGGAACCGATAGCAACCAGGTTGTCGTAATCAATGGGCATGTCCAGGTATTTTTCCGCAATGCAGCCGCCGGAGGGTCCGCCGGTTTGCACCGCCTTAAACCGTTTGTCGTCTTTAATGCCGCCACCAATATCGTAAATGATTTGCCGCAGGGTCAAGCCCATGGGAATCTCCACCAGGCCAACGTTGTTGATTTTACCGGCCAGGGCAAAGACCTTCGTCCCCGGTGACCCTTCGGTCCCGATGCTGCGAAACCATTCGGCCCCCTTGTTGATGATGGCCGGAATATTCGCCAGGGTTTCCACATTGTTCACATTGGTCGGCTTGCCCTGGTAGCCGGCTTCTGCCGGATAGGGCGGTCTGACCGTCGGTTCACCCCGGCGGCCTTCCATGGAATGCAGGAGGGCTGTTTCTTCACCGCAAACAAAGGCCCCGGCACCCAGGGTCAGCTTAATATTAAAGTTAAAATTCGTGCCTAAAATGCCGTCACCCAGCAGGCCCAGGTCCTCCGCTTGACGAATGGCGTGCTCCAGACTCCTCACCGCCAGGGGATATTCGGCCCGGATATAGATCCGGCCTTCATCGGCACCGATGGCATAGCCACAGAGGGCCATGGCTTCCAGAACCGAGTGAGGGTCGCCCTCTAAAATGGACCGGTCCATAAAGGCCCCCGGGTCCCCTTCATCGGCATTGCAGACCACGTATTTTTTCTCACCCGGCACGCCGGCGGCAATTTGCCACTTCATCCCTGTCGGGAAGCCGGCGCCACCGCGGCCGCGCAAACCGGAAGCCTTAATTTCCGCCACCACATCTGTTGGCGTCATGGTCTCCAGCGCCTTGGCCAGCGCCGCATAAGCACCATGGGCCAAGGCATCGTTAATATCAGACGGGTCGATGACCCCGCAATTGCGCAAGGCAATCCGCACCTGCTCCGCTTTCGGCTTGACTGCTTCCGTCATCAAAACCCCTCCTTTACGTTCTCATGACAGATGGGGACCTGGACCTCACTTAGAAGCTGGCCGCCCTTAATGTGCTTGCGCACAATGTCAAAGGCCAACGCCTCATCCACCGGGCCGTAAAGCACCGGCGGTTCGCCGGGCATACACACCTCTACCGTCGGTTCTGCAAAACAATAACCGATACAACCGGTTTTTTTCAGCTGGACCTCCGGCAAGTCTTCAGCAGCCAAGGCCTTCTCCAAGGCCTCATAGGTCTCCTGAGCCCCGGTCGCAATGGCACAAGTGGCCATGGCCACCCGCAATTCGGGCCGGTCCTCACCACAATTGTAGGCCGCCTGCTGGTCGCTGCGGTAGGCCCGCAAGGCCTCAAACGAGCTGAGCTTCTGTGTCATGCACCTCATCCCCCTCCAGAATATAGAAGCTGTCCAGAATTTCCACTGCCTTTTCCGGCGTCATGTGCCCGTAAACCTGGCCGTCAATGGACATGACCGGCGCCAAGCTGCAGGCCCCCAGACAATGCACCTGCTCCAGCATAAACATCCCGTCCTCGGTAATGTCACCCAGGGCAACGCCCAGCCGTTTTTCAATGGCTTCCAGCACTTTTTCAGCGCCTTTAACGAAACAGGCCGTCCCCATGCAAACGGAAACCGTATGCCGGCCCCCCGGCGTCATGCGAAACAGCGAATAAAAGGTCACCACGCCGTAGATTTTAGACGCGGGAATCCCTGTTTTCTGCGCAATATGTACCTGAAGCGCCTTCGGCAGGCAGCCGAACATCTCCTGCGCCTTATGCAAGAGCCCAATCAACTGGTCCTCCGGGTCCGTCAATCCATCAATATACCGGTCCAGCGCCGCCAATTTATCGGCCTGTAATCCAAAATCCTCCATAAAACACCCCTCCGTATCTCCCCATGGCCCCAGCAGCCCTCTCTGTTCTGCCACAGCCAGCAGCTGTTATAGATTAAACCCATCATACCACATTTTCATTGTTTTAAATTAACGGAATATTTGTAAATCAATTGATTTTACTTATGCCAGCCTTTTGCAAATCCTGCACTTTCAGGGAAGCATTCCTCCCCAACAGCTCGCTTCCGCCCAACCCATTCGTGGCAGCATAAAAAAATAAGCCGTTTAACGACCGGCTCAGGTCATATCAACTAATCCGCCACACAAAAACCACCGAGATTACACCCGATGGTTTCTTGGTAGGCATATAACGCCTTAATTTCGCTTTCGACAGGTGACAAACTAAGATTACATTATATTAAGCATTTTATATGAACAAATCGAAAAGCATCCACCATTTGACAAACGGTCCGGCAGCACTATCCGCTTTTGTTAACCTGTTCAGCCAAGGCATCCAATTTGGCGATTCGCTTATCGATATTGATTCGGTCAATATCTTTGTCATAATTTGCCATATCGTATGCCTTAAACACATCCGGCGCATCAAAAAATTCTTCATGGGTCACGCCGTCATCTGACAATGCCTTTAAGATTTTCCAATGTCCCGCCTCTTTTACCACAAGCAAACGATAAGTCGTAACGCCCTCGCTGGATTCGGTTTTTTCGAGCGTTTCCAGCTCAACCTCAATGCTGTCCCCTTGAATGCGGTAGCGACTGTTCTCAAGGGTGAACTGCGCCGCCTGGTCCGACCGGTAAGGGTCATGCGCCTTAAGCGTTCGGCGAATATCCAGCAGCTTACGAAGCCCGTCGGCGTCTTTTGCCAAATACGGCGACGGATCTGCCTCGCCTGCCTCTTGTGAAAAGACCTTACGCACAAAATCCATGGCCAGGGCTTCAATGGCCGCCCGGTCACCGGCTGCCAGCTTTTCCCCATCCCCCTTTAACGCCTCTTGCCTGGAAATAATGTTCCCAACCATCATCCCGGTCAGGACAAGAACGACCACCACGACCACAGCAATAAAGCCTTTTGTTTTTGTCATCATCGGTCACCCCGCTTTCAGCCCGCCTTATTTGCTGTACAGCCGATAAGAGCAAGGCAATATACACTAAAATGCTTTTATCAAAAATTACCACATATTTTTTTACAAATCAAGGCTTTTTTGCGCAACAAAAAAAGCACATGAGCGATTGCTCATGTGCTTAATAAACTAAACAGACCAAACAAGTGTAACAATTTGTTGTAACGGTTTCTACCGTTACGGGTTTTCCTTAGAAAGGAGGTGATCCAGCCGCACCTTCCGATACGGCTACCTTGTTACGACTTCACCCCAATCATCGATCCCACCGTGGGCGGCTTCCTCCTTAAAGGTCAGATCACCGACTTCGGGTGTTACCAACTTTCGTGGTGTGACGGGCGGTGTGTACAAGGCCCGGGAACGTATTCACCGCAGTATGCTGACCTGCGATTACTAGCGATTCCGACTTCATGCAGGCGAGTTGCAGCCTGCAATCCGAACTGGGATCGGCTTTGTGAGATT
>NZ_FNAF01000014.1:19609-31436 GCF_900101835.1 Peptococcus niger | reverse complement strand
CCACAATACCAGGTATAACTACACCACCTTAGGTCATGCAGTAGGTGATGGCGACAAGTATATTTCATGGGCCTCTTATTCGCTTGGAGTTGGGGAAACCGGAAAGCAAGACCGGGTTCAGGTTAAATTCCGAGAAGGCCATAACCTAGGAAATGAAACCTTTCAAGTCTCCTATAACCTGAAAATCAATGATACAGCCAAAGCATACCTGGCAGAGCATTCCAATGTCTATCCCCATAAGGGCGAGTTCAATACCGACTTTGGCAAGAACAAGACGTCATCAGGGCAGCCTGGTCTTTATTCCAATGAAGAGGCCCAGCTGAAGTATATGCAGGCTGGAGATAGACAATTTGCAGTCTACCCTCACCCGGTGGTTCAAACTGCGAACCCGGGCTTAAAGATTAAAAAAGTTGACTGGGAAAAGACCAGCCAGGGGCTGAAAGGAGCATCATTTGCCCTTTATCGGACAAACCCGACTTATTCTTGGGCGACAGCCATTGCTGCTTATTCAGGAAATGGTAGTGAGAAAACGACACGCTTTAGCACGGATGGGCAGGGCAATCTTTTCATTAGGGGGCTGGAAGCAGGTGACTATTACCTAAAGGAAGTGGCAGCGCCTGCCGGCTATCGCCAGCTTGACCGGGCGTTGTCCTTCAGCCTGGATGAGGAGGGAAATGTTACTATTAAAGGAACGCCTGACCCGGCTTTTAGTCAAGCAAGCGGGGGCATTCAGGTAAAAAATATTAAAGAGGGTCGGGAGCTTCCACAGGCCGGTGGACCGGGCCAAGGCTCTTGGGCGGGGCTGGCAATTTTGCTGGTCTTGGCTGGGGCCATTCGCTGGCGCTTTTCTGATGGGAAGACCGGATAAAGGTGTCGGTGAGGGCTTTGGGTCCTAGAGGCTGATAAGCAAAGAAAGCGTTCCGGACTGGTAAAATCAGTCCGGAACGCTTTCTTTGTTTGGGAAAAGAGCCACCGGCAGGGAGGGAAGCTCAAGGGTAGGGGGCAAGTTGTCGACCATATCTTCTGGGAAGGCAGGGCCGGTTATCAAGATGTGACAGGGGGAGCTGGGAGGTCCCCTGCCCTGTGCGATATGCGGCATGATAGCAGGGCAGGGCCTTTCGGACAAGAAAAAACCGGAGACAGGAAAGCCTGTCTCCGGTAGAGATATAGGTCTAAGTGATGGGGGCTGGCATTAAATGTCGTCAGCGTCAAATTCAGGACGAACCGGTTTTTCCGGGTTGGGGGCCTTTAAGGCCATTTGGACAACGGTACCGATGATGCCACCGATGATGGCTGGAACAATCCAGCCGAAACCGATGGTATCCAGGGGAACTGTGTTGACCAAGCCCTTGACGCCGTCATTGTAGCTGCCCCAAACGTCCAAAATGGATACGGCCAGAGCGCCGATGATGGCGCCTCTGTAGGCCCATTTGTAGGGGATGAAGCGGTCAAAGACGGCCATGAAGATGAGGACCATGACCACCGGATAGATGAGCAGGAGGCAGTTAACGGCCAGCATGATGATGTGTTCGACACCGCCCAAGGACATGAAGAAGCTGACGAGACAAATGATGATAACGTTTGTGGAATATTTCAGCTTGTCGTTGGTCACGCGGGCAAAGAAGTTGGCCACCATGGAGGTTAAGCCGATGGAGGTGGTCAAGCAGGCGGCGGCTACAGCGACAGACAGGGCTATTTTACCCGGGGTGCCTAAGATGGCAAAGACCGTCCCGATTAAAAGGGGTACCCGGTCCAGGCCTTGGAATTCAGATAAGCCGCTGGCGGTGGCGCCAATGTAGGTCAGACCGCCGTAAATTAAGGTCAGGCAAACCCCGGAGACCAGGCAGGCCGGGACAATAACGGACAGCTGTTGCTTGCGGGACTTGAAGCCGCGGGCGCGGACGTCAAAGACGAAAATACCGGCCATGACCAGAGACCCGATACCGTCCATTGTTTGATAGCCTTCCATAAAGCCATGAGCAAACTGGTGCTCGGCGCCTGTGGCAACAGGGGCACCGATGGGATGGACGATGGCGCCAATGAAAATAATGGCGAGCATGATGAGCAAAATGGGCGTGAGAATTTTCCCGATGATGTCCACTACGGCCAATTGCTTGATGGTTAAGGCCAGGGTGACGGCAAAGAAAACAAAGGATAAGGCCCAAATGGGGATAAATTCAGCGTAGGGCTGTACACCCATTTCGTAAGTGGTGGCCGCCACGCGGGGAACGCAGAATAATGGCCCGATAAAAAGACAAATAAGAGAGCCTAAAACAACAGAGAACCATTTTGCGACCGGGCGGGCTACGTCATCAACACCGCCGCCGACATTGGTGGTGGCAATGATCCCGAGGACCCCGAGCCCAACGTCTGTAATGGCAAAGCCGATCAGGGCAAAAATCCACAGCGTTCCGGCGGATACGCCTAAAGTAGGCGGAAAGATCAAGTTGCCGGCGCCGAAATAAGTAGCGAAAATAGCGAAACCGACGGTAATAATGTAGCCAATGGTTGCTTTTGGCTGGGTGGATGGACTGCTCATGATAAACCTCCTATCTATGTTAGCAGTATCAGCATTCTTGCGTTAGAGACCCAAAGCGACTTGTGCATCTTTGAAAATCTTGGCCATGCCTTTGATTTGGCGAATGTCAATGGCGCAAATGGCAATGCGGACGCCATCGCCTAGGGGCACGACAAAAATATCTTTTTCGGCAACTTTTTTGGTCAGCGCTTCAGCATCTGCGTGGGTTTTGGTTGGCACGTAGATAAAGAAGCCGCTGTGGTAGGGGCAAATGGTGAGGCCCACTTCTTTGGCTTCCGAGGTGAACACATCGGCACGCTGGGCCAATTGGGCGGCAAAGTCATCTTGTTCCGCACGGAAATTTTTCAGCTTAAGAGGATCGGTGGCCAAGGCGGCAACCATTTCCATCCCCACCCGGGAACAATTGGACCAGGTGGACCGGCAGGAAGCGCCGGCGGCCAGCATGAATTCGTCCTTGAGGGCTTCAGTTGGCGCCATGCAGAGCTCAACGCCTAACCGGTAGCCATACAGGGTATAGCCCTTGCTCAAGGATGCGCAGACGATGCCCAGCATGTTATGCGGCAAGTTCTCAAAGAGCTTAAACATGCGGCGCGCCTCCTGCGGCGCGTAATCAATATAGGCAACGTCCAAGATGACGATGACACCGTGGTCCGGATTGGCTTCAGCAAGGGCGGTCAATTCGCTCAGCAGTTTTTGCCATTCCGCTTCACTGACGGTCATCCCGGTAGGGTTGTGGGCCGGCGTGTTGAGGAGGAGGACAAGGTTTTGCTGCTGGGCGATTTTTGCCTTGCAGGCCGCCAGGCAGGCGTCCACATCAAACCCGCCGTCCGGCGTAAAGGTATTGAAGGTTTCTAGCTTACGGTCGAACTCGCTCAGAAGGGAAGCGTAATTGCCCCAGAAATAATCTGTGGTTAAACAAACATCACCTTCATTAAGGTAGTTGTAGGTGGCGTTGTGAACCGCACCGGTGCCGCCGGGGGTCGCCACGCCGTCAATAAAACAATCCGGGCGGTAATCCCGAAAAACAGAATCCGCCATAGCGTCAATAAAGGCAGGCAAACCGTTAATCGGCGCATAGTTGGCCGCGACTTCAAAGGGAACTGCCTCCATGGCCTCCTGAACGGTTTTCATCGTTGCCAAGTGGCCGTCCGGCGTTAAAAAAGCGCCGATGGTTGCATTGACGATGTTTTCAGTGCCAACTTCCCGGGCCCGGGCAGCCGCTGCGCCGGCGTAGGCGAAGATGGTATCCGCCCCGCCTTTGCCTTGGGCATGCTTTGCTAAAATACTCATACAATCTCCCTTTCTTTGGATGGAATGCGCATGCGATTATTAATTCTCCCAAATATAATAATTGCTTCCTCAATTGTACTCAGTGAAAAATCACTTGTCCACTACAATCCGATGCCGGTCGAATCTGTATTTGAGGAATGGCATTTCCTGTCCCTTTGTCGTATAACAGTTGCTTGTGTTCAGTGTAAGCATTTATTGAACAGATGTCAATTGAAACGGTTGAAGTTCTTCTATTTTTCAAATAATTTTATTTGTTTGAAAAAATAAACGGAACAGGAGGTAAGGGGCGTCAAATTTTTCTTGTAACCATACGGCGCTTGACGATTTACCCGGGGATGGGATATCATCAAAGTGCTGGAGATGTAATCATTAAGGAGATGAGTGACATGGCGCATAAAGCCCTTTACCGGGTATTTCGACCCCAAACTTTTGCCGATGTCATCGGGCAGGAGGTGGTGGTGACCACTTTGCAAAATGCCTTGAAGTACCACCGCCTAGCGCATGCCTATCTCTTTTGCGGTCCGCGCGGGACCGGCAAGACCTCTACCGCTAAAATTTTAGCCAAGGCGGTCAATTGCCTCAGCCCCCAGGATGGGTCCCCCTGCGGACATTGCGACAACTGTTTGGCCATCGCGGAAGACCGCTTTATTGATGTGGTGGATATTGACGCGGCGAGCAACCGCGGTATTGATGAAATCCGCGAATTAAAAGAGCAGGTGCGGTTTGTACCGGCGGTCGGTCGGCGGAAGGTGTACATTATAGATGAGGTGCACATGCTGACCGGGGAAGCCTTCAACGCTTTGCTGAAAACCCTTGAAGAACCGCCGGCGCATGTGCTGTTTATCCTGGCCACCACCGATCCGCAAAAAATTCCTCAGACGGTGCTTTCCCGCACCCAGCGCTTTGATTTTAGGCGGATCCCCACCCAGCTGGTGGCGGACCATTTGGAAAAACTGGCGGCGGCGGAAGACATTGCCTGTGACCGGCAGGCCCTGCTGAAAATGGCCCGCCAGTCTGCCGGCGGCTTGCGCGATGCCATCGGCTTGCTGGACCAGGCCCACGCTTACGCGCCGGATAAAATCACCGTCAGCGCCTTAAACGATTTGACCGGGGGCTTATCGGAAGGGGCCTTGCGGGCCTTGACCCAGGCCTTGACGGCTGTGGATTATGCCGAGCTTTTGGAAAGCACCCGCAAGGCCTTGAATGACGGCTGTGAAGCCGGGCGTCTCTTAAAGGACTTTGCCGAGTGGCTGCGGCGTCTTTTTATGTTGAAGGTGGCGCCGCAGGCCTTGGATGAGGGCAGCATTTTGAATCCGGAAGCGGCTCAGCCCTTGGCGGAGGCCCTGTCTGTGCCCTGCTTTGAACGGCTGATTCGCCGCCTGTCGGAAGCGGAAGCCCATTTGCGCTATGCCGGCGATGCCGAACTGTTGCTGGAAACCACCTTTATTGACCTGGCCCTTTTGGTCGAGGATCAAGCGACCGCACCGGCAGCTGCGTCGCCGCAAGCGCCGGCCCGTCGGACGGTCACCAAGCCGGCCCCGGCCCAAACACCCGAACCGGCGGAACAGACAAGACTGGCGGCGGCCAAAGCACAAGCCCCGTCGGTGGCGCCAAAAGAGGGTAAGCAGCCGCTGTCAGAAGACAGGCCGGCGGCCACCCAGGGGGCCACCGTCAGCGATGCAGGGGAAGTTGCTGCCCTCTGGGGCCGGACCATGGACGCCCTGAAGGGGTACAGCGTTCGGCTGCATGCCTTTATGAAGCCGGCCATCGCCGAAAGCCTCCAGGACGGCGTGCTTACCTTGCGGTTTCCTGAAGACAACGCCTTTCATTATAACCAGATGAACACGCCCCAGCAGCGGTCCATGTTGGGTGAACTCTTCCGCCAGACAAGCGGGCAGAATGCCCAAGTCCACCTGGTTTTAAACGCTGCCTATGACCCGACCGATGACCTGATTGAGCGGTCAAAAGAGCTCTTTAATTTAAGTGATGACAACATTAAACTGATAGATGAGTAGCCCACAGCAATCTGACCAAAAGGAGAAAGAACCATGTCCATGCAAAAAATGATGAAAGAAATGCAAAAGATGCAGAAGCAAATGAAAAAACTCCAGGAAGAACTGGCTGAAACGCCGGTCACCGGCACTTCCGGCGGCGGCGCCTGCAGCGTTACCGTTAACGGCAACAATGAAGTGCTCTCTGTTAGCCTGGAACCGGAAGTGGTGGACCCGGAAGACATTGAGATGCTCCAAGACTTAATCGTCGCCGCCGTCAACGACGCCATCAAAAATGCCTCTGCCCTTTCTGAAGAAAAAATGGGCGCCTTAACCAAGGGGATGAAGGTTCCCGGTGGCCTCTTTTAATGGCCAAACTGAACGATGCGCTGCAAGATTTGATTGATGCCCTGGCCCGGCTCCCGGGGATCGGCCGTAAAAGCGCCATGCGCCTGGCCTTTCACATCCTTGATGCGCCGCCTGAGGAAGCTGAGGCCCTGGCCCGTGCCATCCGCGTGGCGCGGCATACCATCGGTCATTGTCCCCGCTGTGGCAATTTGACCGATGGGGACCTCTGCCGCATTTGCGCCGACAGCAGCCGGGACATCGGCCAGATCTGTGTGGTGGAAGAAGTCCGGGATATTGCCGCCATTGAACGGACCGGCGCCTTCAAGGGCCGTTATCACGTCTTAGGCGGCCGGCTCTCGCCCATGGATGGCATCGGTCCGGAAGACCTGCGCATAGACGCCTTAAAAGACCGGATCCGGGCTGAACAGGTGGAAGAAGTGATTTTAGCCACCAACCCCTCCGTTGAAGGTGAAACCACTGCCCTCTTTCTCATTGACGAGCTGCGCCCCTTAAAGGTTCGCCTAACCCGCATTGCCCGCGGCCTGCCCATCGGCGGGGACATTAAATTTGCCGATGACATGACCCTGGCGCGCGCCTTGGACGGCCGTGTGGACGTCTGACGCCAGTTCAGCTGAAGGGCTGTGAAATTAAGGTCAAAAACCTTGACAAAAATCGGCGTGTACGATATTATAAATCGTGCAATGCGGATGTGGCGGAATAGGCAGACGCGTGCGTTTCAGGGGCGTATGCCAGCGATGGCGTGTGGGTTCGACTCCCACCATCCGCAGAGTGCTTTCCTAATTTTAGGAAGGCACTTTTTTTGTGCCTTGAATTTACAATCTAAGTGCAACAAAAAAGCGGCCCATGCTTGTGTCATTCATGGGCCGCTTCCGGCTTAGTCTTTAGGGGGCGGGCTATCCGGCGTCAGCAAGTGGCGGAGAACCCGGAGCAGGTAGCGCTCAGCCAGGGTCAGGTTGCGTTTGCGCGGGTAGAGGAGGCAATCGTAACCTTCAAAGCTGCCGTGTTCGTCGTTGACCGCGACGCAGCGGATTAAGTTTTGCTCGCAGTAGATGTCTTCTTCAGCAAAAATATCCGGCAGCAGGGCGATGGCGTGGCCCTTGTAGATGCCACGTTTCAGGTCCTCCTTATCTTTAACGATGATGGCGTCTTGATTAATGTGGAGGTCATTGCTCAGGCGTGACCAGTAGCCGGATGAATAAGAGAGAAACTGGGCGTCTTGTAGGGCGGTTAGGTTAACGGAGGCCTGGTCGGCCAGGGCGTTGTGCCGGTCGACGAAGGCCATCAGTTTGCGAGGGGCCAGCTCTTCATGGATTAAGTCCAGGCTGGCCAGGTGGGCCTGGGTTTGTTCAGAGGAGATGCCCCAGGTGATCAGGCCCACGTTGGCGGCGCCGTCGGCAATGCCGGTGATGACGTCATCAATAGACTGTTCGATGATTTCTACCTGGAGGTGGGGGTATTGCTGGCGCAGTTGCGAGAGGATACGGTAGTCCAGCACGCTGTAGGCAGGGGTACGCATGATGCGGACGGTGCCCTGCAGGTCATGATCGCGGCAGCTGAAATAGCGAATGTCGTCAACCAGTTCCATGACTTGGTCGGCCAACTCCAAGATGCAGTTGCCGTCGCCGGTGGCATAAACGCCATTATGGTCGCGCACAAAAAGGGTGGTGCCCAGTTCCTCTTCCAGTTGCCGTAAAGAGGTAGACAAGGCTGGCTGGGAAATCAGCAGCTCTTTGGCAGCTTTAGAAATGGAAGCACAGCGATTAATGGTGATGATTTGTTCCAACTGTTCAATGCGCACGGAATCCCTCCTTATGGATGCGTGTAGTACCGGTGGCGGCTCGTGAGTGTGGTCAGGCTTGTGTCCGCAGCCGGATGGCCGACGGTCCATTTGCTATCAGTATACCGCACCGGCAGAAGGCAGGCAATGGCCAGGACCGGATGGAAACCGGCTCATAAAAAAACATTCCGATGAAACCGGAGCGGTTTCTCGGAATGTTTTATAAGGCTTAATCGTCAGATTCTAAGCAGAAGCCGTCTACGGCTGTAAAACCGATGGTTCCTTCAACGGAAACGGTGCGTTCCGGGTCCTTGCCGGCCGCGCCCGGCATACGGAAGGTGGTGTTGTCAATGCGCTCAATGGCAACCTCTTTCGGTTTTTCTACCTGGGGCACATAATCGTAGGGGTAGCGATAAGCGCGGTAGATCATGTTGATGGGCAGGTACTTGCCCCAGTAGGGGGAGATGTATTCCCAGACCAATTCATGGTCACGGGTCACTTCCATTAAGCGGCCGCCGGAGCCTTCGGTAATCAGGGTGTTGCCGTTGGGCAGGCGCTGGGCGGAAGAGATAAACATGCTGTAGAAATGGTCTGCATGGTAAGGCATGGCGTTGCCCATATCAGACGGCTTGCATTCCCAAACCATTTTCATGGTTACCGGATCAAATTCAATAACGCGGCTATAGTCTCGTAAAGAGTTGTTCAAGCCGGTCTTGGACCCCGGGTTGGGTGCGCCGTAGCCGCCCATGCCGCCGTTGTCATAAATAAGGATGTTGCCGGCGCCCGGTAAGCCCTGGGGAATCATATGGGCATGGTGCTGGCCGACAATCTGGCCGATAAAGCGTGCTTCCGGAGCGGTGTAATCCGGGCCCAGCTTCCAGACAATTTTACCGGTTTCCTTGCTGATGATGCAGATGATGTTGGTCTGACGACCGTCAATGATGATGTTATCCGGATGGAAGCGTTCATCGCCGTTGTCATAGTGACGGTTCGGGCCTAAGACGCTCATGGAGTTGGTGTGCATCCAGTCCCCACCGGACTTGTTCATGTTCGGGTTGCGAGCAATGCAGTTTTTGGCTTCTTCAGAAAAGCCCATTTCGCGGAAGTGCTCGTTGCAGTTCCAGCGCCAGAGAATCTCGCCCGCATCGTTGATTTCAATAATCGTGTCATCGCACAAGGGCAGGGCGGAAATTCTCGGGTTGGTTACCGTGTGGTGGCAAAGGAGCAGCTTATTCCCGCCACGGGTTTTGGCTTCCATGCCGGGCACGTAGTAGCCCACCGTATTGCCTTCAAACTGGTAGTCGTGGTGCTGGCGGGCCATCCACTGGGCTTCATAGCCCGGGTCTTCGATGTATTCCAGTTTGTTAAATTCCCAAACCACATTGCCGTCCCAGTCCACCTGGATCAGGTCAATCTGGTCCTGCCAGCCGAACTCATTGTTGCGTTCGCCGCGGCTGCCGACCACTTCGCCGCCGGGGAGCAACTTGTTCGGAAAACCTTGCAAGTCCTTCCAAAAATTGACCACTCGGCCGTTCATATCAATAAGCACAGCGCCCTGTTCCCGGGCCGGGAAAATCGTATAACCGTTAAAACATTTTTCCGGATTGTAAATCGTCGTTCCGGTAGGGTGTACTGTAGGTGTTCCCATAGATGAGTCTCCTTTCAATGCGTGACGAGAATGCTGGTATTTTCCTACTTATATAATAAAGCATTATGACGCCTTGTGCTAATACGGTTGTCGGATAGGGGGCATAAACATTCGTTATGCATGCTTAAAATACAAGGCAGGCCCGAAAATAGGCCTGCCTTGTATTTTTTAGTAAATGATGAACATGCTGATAAAGAAATAGATGATGAGGAAGGCAGAAAAGATAATGACGGTTGGTGTCCCGTACTTGTAGATATCTTTTGCGGTAATCCAGTCCTTATTCGGGAATAGGACGCTGGCCGCTGCACAGCCGGCAGGTGTTAAAATGGCATTGGTGCTGGCAAGCATCACTGCGAAGGATAAAAGCATTGGGGAGTGGCCCATGCTTTCAGCCATCGGAATTAAAATAGGTAGGAACATGGCAACAACAACCATGTTGATCATGAAGTTGGTTAAGACCACAACAACGGCAATCAAAATAACAACAAATGCAACGGGCGGCAAATCGGATAACATTGGCACAAGATTTTGGTTTAAAAAGGGTGCAATCCCGGTTTTTTCATTCATGAGTGTTCCGCCGATGGCCAAAATGACGGAGACCATCATAATCATGGGCCAAGGGACCCCTTTGGTTGTTAGGGTCGGAAAGTCAAATACGGGTTTGCCCTTATGGGATAAGAGGAGCAACCCGGCCATAAAGAGCAATAGGATGCCGGCAATGCCAAACCGTTGGTAGAATTCAAAGGCGGCGGTTCCTTTTGGGATCAGCCCAGGACCTAAGAGCATGACGACAAATACCAAGAGGGCGATTAAAGCGGTCCGTTTTTCGGCAGTCATTTCTAAGGCACTGTGATCAATATTTTCTTTTTTAATATTGACCAAGGGGCGTACGTCCAAGCGGAATAAGAATTTGGCCATGAGGAGATAAATACCGATACAAGCCATCCCGTAAGGAATCGTAAATAGAATGTATTCCAACATATTGGCGCTTTCGCCAGCAATATTTGCATAAACGCTTAAGTTGACAATGGCATTGCCGCCCCAGGGCATGGCGGTTAGGCTCAATGCGCCGAACATAGCTATGCCGAATATCATGATGGTTGGGAATTTATCAAAAGGTTTTTGACCAATGGATTCGGTAATGCTGTAGACAATTTGCCACATTAAGAAAATCCCAATAAAAGTATTGACCAAAGAGCAAATCCAATAAGCGGCAAATAGAATCATGAAAATCAAACGCCACGGATGCCCTTGCAAAAATGATCGGGTCATCAACCAAGAGGCCATAAAACGGCTGACGCCGGTGGCTTCTAGGTAAGAAATCATGGCAAATGAAAGAATCAAGAAGACCATGACATCTGTTCCCCAGCCCATGGCAATGAATTCTTTTAAGGGCATAACACCGGTTAGCGGGAATAGTAGCAGTCCCAAAAAACTTGGCCAAGCGCTTGCGGTAATGCTCCAGCCAATAATCATAGCTAAGAAAACAGCCAAGCAACGAACGCCGATGGGGGTCATTGGTGCCGGTGCCGGAATAATCCAGCCCAGCGCGGCAATCCCAAGGACAATAAGGGCCTTTAGCCATTCCCGGTTAGCGGGTAAAGACGCTTTTGTAGACATGGTGCACCTCCTTAATCTTCAGAAGCAACACAGAAGCCTTCAACGTCATGATAGCCTTGTGTGCCGTCGATTTGCACTGCGCGTTTCGGATCTTTGCCAGTGGCGCCTGGCATGCGGAAGGTGGTGTTGTCAATGCGCTCGATGGCCACTTCTTCCGGTTTTTCCACCTGGGGCACATAATCGTAGGGGTAGCGATAAGCGCGGTAAATCATATTGATGGGCATGTGTTTGCCCCAGTAGGGAGAAATGTATTCCCAAACCAATTCATGGTCGCGGGTTACTTCCATTAAGCGGCCGCCGGAGCCTTCGGTAATCAGGGTGTTGCCGTTGGGCAGGCGCTGGGCGGAAGAAATAAACATGCTGTAGAAGTGGTGGGCGTGGAAGGGTTGAGCATACCCCATATCGTGTGGTGTACAGGTCCATTCTAAGGTCATACGCACCGGATCCAGTTCAATGACGCGGCTGTAATCGCGCAGGGCATTGTTAATGCCGGTCTTAGAGCCGGGGTTGGGTGCCCCATAGCCAGCTTGACCACCGTTGTCATAAATGAGGATGTTGCCGGCGCCCGGTAAGCCCTGGGGAATCATATGGGC
>NZ_FNAF01000014.1:0-19599 GCF_900101835.1 Peptococcus niger | reverse complement strand
TCCTTGCTGATGATGCAGATGATGTTGGTCTGACGACCGTCAATGATGATGTTATCCGGATGGAAGCGTTCATCGCCGTTGTCATAGTGACGGTTTGGGCCCAAGACGCTCATAGAATTTATGTGCATCCAATCGCCGCCTGAAGCTGTCATATTCGGGTTGCGGGCAATGCAGTTTTTGGCCTCTTCAGAAAAGCCCATTTCGCGGAAGTGCTCGTTGCAGTTCCAGCGCCAAAGAATCTCGCCCGCATCGTTGATTTCAATAATCGTGTCATCGCACAAGGGCAGAGCGGAGATTCTCGGGTTGGTTACCGTTTGGTGGCAAAGAATTAATTTATTCCCGCCGCGGGTCTTGGCCTCCATGCCGGGCACGTAGTAGCCCACCGTGTTGCCTTCAAATTGGTAATCGTGGTGCTGGCGGGCCATCCACTGGGGCTCGTAACCCGGGTCTTCAATGTATTCCATCTTGTCAAATTTCCAGACAATGTTGCCGTCAAAATCAACTTGTACCAAGTCAGTTTGATCCTGCCAGCCGAACTCACTGTTGCGTTCGCCTAGGCTGCCGACTACTTCACCGCCGGGGAGCAACTTGTTCGGAAAACCTTGAAGGTCTTCCCAAAAATTGACGACCCCGCCATTCATATCAATTAATGTAGCACCGTGTTCACATGCCTGAAAGAGAGTATAGCCGTTAAAGGCTTTATCAGGATTGTAGACGGTTGTGCCGGTTGGATGTACTGTTGGATTGCCCATAGTAGGAGCTCCTTTCAAATAAAAAATATCGAAATAGTAGAACAATTAACTTTGATAATATTGTAACCATAAACAGAATTAATGGAAAATACAAGTTGTAGATAGGGGGTATAGCCCTGACTTATGGCCTTGCAAATGGACAATGACTTGCCCCCTTTTCTCTTTTCAGTAGATTATGCTATACTGACCGATGAATGGAGGAATTGGACATTATGAGGATAGAAACCGGTACGGCATTGGATTTCAGTGCGGTGCATTATTTTACATTTGACGACTTGTCGATCATCTTGGACGTCAACAGCGGGTCGGTGCATGTTGCCGATGAGGATACGCTGAAATTTTTGGACTTAGTGAAGGCCCATGGCTGGGAGACGGCTCAGACGATGATGGCGGAAGCGGTCGGCCCAGAGGATGCGGCGGAGATTGCTGACGGCCTTGCAGAATTGATTGAGGCCGGGCTGCTTTTTTCACCGGCGGACTTTTCCGATTACAAGCCCCATACCGAGCCGATCGTCAAGGCCATGTGCCTGCACATGGCGCATGACTGTAATTTGCGCTGTCGCTACTGTTTTGCGGACACCGGTGCCTACGGCGGTCCGCGCGGGCTGATGAGCCTGGAAACGGCCAAGGCGGCGCTGGATTTCTTAATGAAGGCTTCCCGCCACCGCACCCATGTGGAGGTGGACTTCTTCGGCGGCGAGCCCTTGCTGAATTTTAAGGTCTGCAAGGAAGCGGCCCGCTATGGGCGGGCGCTGGCGGAGAAAAACGGTAAGGTCCTGAAGCTTACCTTAACAACCAACGGTGTCTTGATGACGGACGAGGTCATCCGCTGGGCAAAGGACAACCAGATTGACTTGGTGCTTTCTTTAGACGGACGGCAAAAGGTCCATGACTACATGCGGCCCTTTGTGGGCGGCGGCCCCTCCTATGACCGGGTAATCCCCCGTTACCAGGCCTTTATTGACCAGGCCGATGAGGATCAATGGTATTACATGCGGGGCACCTACACGCATTTTAATACGGACTTTGCCAAAGACGTGATTCACATGGCCGATGATCTGGGCTTTGACCGCCTGTCCATGGAGCCCGTGGTGGCGCCGGCGGAAGCGCCCTATGCGCTGACCGAAGCCGATAAGCCGGCGCTCATGGCGAGCTATGATGAACTGACCCGGCATTATCTGGCGGCGCGAGAAAAGGGCAAGGGGTATGACTTTTATCATTTCAATGTAGATTTTGACGGCGGCCCCTGCCTGCCCAAGCGCTTGGTCGGTTGCGGCAGCGGGCATGACTACCTGGCCGTGAGCCCGGAGGGAGACCTCTACCCCTGCCACCAATTTGTTGGCGATGAAGCCTATAAAATGGGGACCGTCCGTGACGGCATTGTGCATCCGGAAATTGCAGAGGACTTTCAAAAAGCCACCGTCCTCACCAAACCGGTGTGCATGACCTGCTGGGCGCGCTTTAACTGCTCCGGCGGCTGCCATGCCAATAATATTCGCTACGGCGGTGGTCTACATGAACCGTACAGCTTCGGCTGCGATTTGCAGCGCAAGCGAATCGAGTGTGCCCTCTACCTGGAAGCCAAGCGGCTATTGGCTGAGGAAGAGACGGCGGAGTAGACGAGGCTGTCCCAGTGGAGGCCACCGGGAAGAGGCTTGTAAACAACCGGATAAGGCGCCTATCAAGCATTCCTGTTTCGACAGGGATGCTTTTTTATTTCCCTCAAAAAAGTCTGAAAACGGCTGGTCTTGTATTGAAAGGTGGCCCCCTTGACTGTATAATAAGTGCGACCTAATGGTGTTGTGATGAGGGGAGGGCTGTTGTATGACAGAAAAGCTATTGCGGACGCCGCTTTATGAGAAACACCTGGCCTTGGAAGCTAAGATGGTTCCTTTTGCCGGCTATGACATGCCGGTTCAATACCCGACGGGGATTAAAAGGGAACACCTGGCGGTGCGTGACCAGGTGGGTTTATTTGATGTGAGCCACATGGGCGAGATTTTTATTGAAGGGCCTAGGGCCCTGGCCCACCTTAACCGTTTTTGCAGCAATCGGTTTGACAGCATGACGGACGGTCGCTGCCGGTATACGGTGATTATGAATGAAAAGGGTGGCATCTTAGATGACTTGCTGGTCTACCGTTGTGCAGAAGACCGCTATCTTTTGGTGGTGAATGCGGCCAACCGGGGCAAGGTCTACGATTACCTCTTGCCACTGATGGAAGACGGCGCCAGCTTGACGGATGCATCGGACTTATGGGGCCAGGTGGCCTTGCAAGGGCCTAAGGCGGAAGTGGTTTTGCGCCGCCTGACAGACCGGTTGCCGGAAAAATTTTACACCTTTTTAGAGGAGGTGTCGGTGGCCGGGGTGCCTTGCCTGATTTCCCGGACCGGCTATACCGGTGAGGACGGGTTTGAGATTTATGCGCCTGCCGAGGGCATTGCGTCCGTGTGGGATGCGCTTTTAGCAGCCGGTGCAGAGGATGGCATCCTGCCCTGCGGCTTGGGGGCGCGCGATACGCTTCGCTTGGAAGCGGCCCTGCCCTTGTACGGCAATGAAATGGATGAAAGCGTTGACCCGCTGACGGCAGGTCTGGGCTTTGCGGTTAAGTTGGATAAAGATGATTTTATCGGGAAAGCGGCGCTTTTGGCCCTGCCGGAAGACCACCCGGTGCGGGTTGGTTTAAAGGTTGTCGGCCGGGGCATTGCCCGTCAAGAGGCCGTGGTTTGCCATGAGGGCGAGAAAGTGGGCCGGGTCACTTCCGGCACCCAGTTGCCCTACCTGAAAGGGGCCTACGCCATGGCCTATGTGCCGCCGGACTTGGCGGCGGAAGGCACGTCCTTGGACGTCTTGATTCGGGAAAAGCCGGTGGCCGCTGAAGTGGTGGCCCTGCCTTTTTACAAACGGCAATAAGGCTCAGGTGCCGACCACCACAAATAAATAGGGCCAACCAGGCTTCCCGGCATAAGAGCTGCCTGGCCCTTTAGACGTGAAAAATGAATAAGAACTTAGACCAGAGGAGCGCAAATATGAAAGGACTTATTGCCTACTCATCCCGGACCGGGAATACCCAAAAATTAGCCCAACGCTTGGCCGATGGTCTGGCGAACATCGGCCAATGGACCCTGGCGGATATCCAACAAGGCATATCCCCTGAAGGCTATGACTGCGTTTTGGCCGGCGGCTGGATTGATCGGGCCTGGCCGGATAAGGCGTCTCGTCAGTGGATGGAGGCCATTCCGGCAGCGATGCCCTGTGGGCTTTTTGTCACCATGGGCGCCGACCCGTCAAGTGAGCATGGCCGGAAGGTGATGGCTAACTTGGAAAAAATTTTGGCGCGGCATGAAAGGGCTTTGGGCATGGCGGTTTTGCCGGGCCTTGTCGATGAAAAACTGTTGGCGCGCGTGCGTCAGATGCCTGCCCAGGCCTTGGGCGATGAGGGCGAAAGCGTAAAACAGCAGATGGTCGAAGCCGGCGAGCAATCCCGGATGCCCACGGAGGCCGAATACCAGGCAGCTGTGAGAACTTTTCGTCAGGCGATTACCGATGCTTGTATTGATAAAGGAGAGTAAAGATGAGTGAGATGAAATTTGCAAAAAGCCACGAATGGGTACAATTCGCTGATGATGACACGGCGTTCATCGGCATTACAGATTATGCCCAAAGAGAACTGGGCGATATTGTTTTTGTCAACCTGCCGGAAGTCGGCGATGTTTTTGATGAAGGGGAAGTTTTTGCAGATGTGGAGAGCGTTAAAGCCGTGTCTGACTTATACTTGCCGGTATCCGGCACTGTGGCGGAAGTCAATGAAGCCCTGCTGGATGCCCCGGAACTGATCAATGAAGACTGCTATGAGGCCTGGCTGGTGAAACTTTCTGAAGTGAGCGCCGGCGATGAATTATTGACGGAGGACGAGTACAACGCCTTTATCGAAGCCGGTGGTGAATAAACGTGGGCAGCTACATTCCTGTCAACGAGGCCGATCGTCGTGAGATGTTGGCGGCCATCGGGGTTGAAGAACCGGCGGATTTATATGCAGATATTCCTGCGGCAGTGCGCCTCCGGGGCGGACTGGACCTACCGACCGGTTTGCCGGAACAGGCGGTCCGCCGCCAAATGACGCACCTGGCCCGGCGCAATCGGCCCTATGAAACGGTCTTGCGCGGCGCCGGCAGCTACCGGCACTATATTCCTGCAGCGGTCAGTCAAATTGCTGCTAAGGAAAATTTCTTGACCTGTTACACGCCCTACCAGGCGGAAATTTCCCAAGGTGTCCTCCAGGGCATTTTTGAATTTCAAACCATGATTGCCGACCTGACCACCATGGATGCGGCCAATGCTTCGGTTTATGACGGGGCTACGGCAGCCGGTGAAGCCATGGCCATGAGCCGCGACCGGAAAAAGACCAAGGTCTTGTGCGCCGGCACGGTCAACCCCATGACCGCTCAAGTCATGGCCACTTATGCCGGTGGTGCGAATGCGCCCTTTGACATGGTCCCGGAAGCAGATGGCCGGATTGATATGGCCGCTTTACAAGCTGCCCTGAAAGATCCGGAGGTCTGTGCCCTGTACGTGGAGAGCCCCAATTACTACGGCCTGATTGAAAATATGTCGGCCGTATCCGAGGCCGTCCATGCCGCCGGCGCCCGCCTTATTTTTGGCGCCAACCCCCTGGCCTTGGCCATCTATGAAAGTCCGGCCGCCTTCGGTGCGGACATTGTCGTCGGCGATGGCCAGCCCTTGGGCCTTTCCATGCACTACGGCGGACCGTCCGTGGGCTTTATGGCCACGACGAAGAAATTGATGCGCCGCTTGCCCGGGCGGATTGTCGGTGAGACCGTTGACGCTGAGGGCAACCGTGCCTACGTTTTGACCCTGCAAGCCCGGGAGCAGCACATCCGTCGGGAAAAAGCATCCTCCAATATTTGCTCCAACCAGGCCCTGTGTGCCTTAACCACGGCGATTTATATGAGTCTTATGGGCCCGGATGGGCTGCGTGATGTGGCCCTCCAGTCCCGGGCTAAGGCCCATTACTTTGCCGACCAGTTGGCCGGCCTTGGCTACCGTCGTCTGCACGACGGCCCCTTTTTCCACGAATTTGTCACCACAACGCCGCTGCCCTGTGACCGGGTGGCAGAAATCCTGGCTGCGGAGGGCATCCTCAGCGGTCTGCCCTTGGCGGAGGACCGGATGCTGTGGTGCGTAACAGAAGCGGTGCGGAAAGAAGAGCTGGATTTGGCCATTGATCGGTTAAAGGAGGCGGCTCAATGAAACTGATATTTGAACGGAGTCTTCCCGGCACAAGCCAGCCGGTCTTGGCCCCCTGTGACGTTCCTGAAGTGGCTATGGATGCGCCGGCGCGCGCCGAAACCCTGCACCTGCCGGAAGTAACGGAAGGGGAACTGTCGCGCCATTACAGCGCCTTGGAAGACCAGGCCTTCGGTGTGAACCGCGGTTTCTTTCCGCTGGGCTCTTGCACCATGAAATACAACCCGAAGCTGCACGAAGCCGTCGCCGCCTTGCCGGGCTTCTCAGACCTGCACCCGCTGACGCCGGTGGAGGACGTGCAGGGAACGCTGGCTGCCTTATCCCTGGCAGAGCGTCACCTTTGCGCCGTGACCGGCATGGACCGGATGACCTTCCAGCCGGCCGCCGGCGCCCAAGGCGAATGGACCGGCCTTCTCTTGATCAAAAAATACCACGAAAAACGTGGCGATACCGGCCGCAATAAAATTATCGTCCCTGAAACGGCCCACGGCACCAATCCGGCCAGCGCGGTCATGGCCGGTATGGAAGTCATCTCCGTCGGGACCAAGGCCGATGGGGACGTGGACTTGGACGACCTGAAAAAAGTTCTCGGCCCGGATACGGCCGGCCTGATGCTGACCAACCCGTCCACCTTGGGCCTTTTTGAACGGGACATTTTGGACATCACCGAAGCGGTCCACGCCGCCGGCGGCCTTGTCTACTATGACGGGGCCAACTTAAACGCCATTATGGGCGCCGTTCGCCCGGGTGATATGGGCTTTGACTGCGTCCACCTGAACCTACACAAGACCTTCTCCACCCCCCACGGTGGCGGTGGCCCCGGCAGTGGTGCCGTCGGCTGTAAGGCCTTCTTGGCAGACTACCTGCCGGCACCGGTTTTGGCCGAAAAAGACGGACACTATTACTGGGATGAAGACCGTCCGGACAGCATCGGCCGGGTCAAACAATTTTACGGTCATACCGCAGTCGTCTTGCGCGCCCTGGCCTATGTCCTGACCCTGGGTGGCGATGGCTTGCAAGCCGCCAGCGAGCAAGCCGTCATCAATGCCAATTACCTGCGCGTCCTCTTGAAAGATACCTACCCGGCCGCCTTTGACCGCCTTTGCATGCACGAATACGTGGCCGGCATGGCTGCCCTGAAAGAAGAAACCGGCGTTCGCGCCCTGGATTTGGCCAAGGGCATGTTGGAAGACGGCATCCATCCGCCGACCATCTACTTCCCCTTAAACGTTCCGGAAGCGCTCATGTTCGAACCGACGGAAACGGAAAGCAAGGCCACCTTAGACGCGGCAGCCGAAGCCTTCCGGGCCTTGATTCAGAAAGCCCATGACACCCCGGAGGTCCTGCACGAGATGCCCCGCCATACCCCCATCCGCCGCGTTGACGAAGTAACCGCCGCCCGCCATCCGGTGGTGCGCTACACCTTCGCCACAAAAGCGGAGGATTGATTTGGCGGCCTGACCCAAATACCATAAAAGTCCCCCTAAACTTAGACGGAAAGATCTATCTAAGTTGAGGGGGACTTTTCTCTGGCGTCGCACTTGCTGGCCCAAGCATTTTTCGCCTGTTAGAGCCAGCCGTAATGGGTCAGGGCCTGGACGATGCCGCCCTGGGCGGCGTCTGCGGTGATGTAGTCGGCCTGGCGTTTTAATTCATCCCGGGCGTTGCCCATGGCGATGGAGGTCCAGCGGGGGTCAAACATATGAAGGTCGTTGAGGCCGTCGCCGAAGACGACAACGTCTGCCAGGTTGCCGTTCAGGCGGCGCATCATATCGGTAATGCCGCGGCCTTTTTCCATGGGCTCAATGAGGAGAAAGCGTTTGGCGTAAGGGACGACGGGCAGGCCCTCTGTGTTGACGGGAAAGGGGGCGGTGTTGGGATCGTGGTGGACAAAAATTTTATAAAAGACCTCGGCCCGGTCGATGGCGGCAGGGCTGACCTGGTGGTTTTTGAAATAATGGTCGCCAAAGCGGTCAAAATGCGGGTCGGTGGTCCAGCGGTCTAAGCGGTTGGCGCTGACGGCCGCCCAGGGGATGCCGAGGGTTTGCAGGTCGTGGAGGAAGGCTTTACATCGGGCTGTCGGAAGCCCGTCCAGCCGCTCCAGGACGCCGTTGACGGTTAAGCCGTTGCCGCCGTCTGAGACCATGTGGCGGATGCCCAAGGGCTCGGCGGTCTGCCAGGCGTCAATTTGTAGCCGGCCGGTGGCCAGGATCACTTCATGACCACGGTCTCGCAAGGCATCTAAGGCGTGGCGGGTCTCGGGCGGGACGATTTTATCAATGCCCGGTGCCAGGGTGCCGTCTAAATCAAAAAAGAAATATTTTTTCGTCATGTTCGCTCCTTGGGTTCAGGGGTTTAAAAATAAACAAAAAGGGCTATTATATCAATATCAAGTTAAAATAATGGCGAAGCTTTTACAAATATGGGGAGGATGGATGCTATGTTGACGTTAAAGGGCGGGGCGCCGTTTCAGCTGGCCAAAGCGGTTTCCCAGCGGGCCCAGCAGGTGACCAGCCGTCAGCTGTCTGCTGAGGACAGTCCGGAAATTACCCTTTATGCCTTTGATGGCGGTGAAGGGGTGAGCGATGCCCATTATGCCGGGGAAACCTTGTATTTCGGTTTGGCCGGGGCGCCGGTGATTCGCCTGGGGGCCTCGGAAGATGTTCTGGACCCGGGCGATGCCTTTGTCGTACCGAGGGATGCCAAGCACTCTCTTGGGTCGGATGCGCCCTTTCAGTTGTTGCAGGTGACCTTGACGGCGGGCGATGACCACAGCCAAACCCGGCACCTGATCAAGGGTCATGCGGTCAACCTGGCAGAGGCCATGGACTGGGCTGAGGGTGAGGTTACCAGCATGACCATTTGCCAATGCCCGGAGATCAGTCTGACGACCTTCGCTCTGGCGGAAGGGACCCGCATTGGCGCGCATAAGAGCAGTGGCGACGCCCTGGTGATGGTCCTGGAAGGGACGGCGGAAATCACCGTCGGCGAAGAGACCTACCAGGTCAAGGCCGGCGAAAGTTTGGTCATGCCGGCAGAAATCCCTCACGCTTTAAAAGCGTCAGAGGCCTTTAAGATGTTTCTCCTGGTCGCTTTTTAAGAGCTGGTTTGGGCATAAGCGCTGCTGTGGCGGCGCTTTTTTTGTGCCCTTTTTTAGAAGGGGCAGCTTGGGGCAAAAAGAGAGATCCTTTACCGCGGGTAAAGGACCTCATAGGCTGTGGTCGTTGGATAAGACGAGCACAATTCGCCCGGCATCTAAGTCTGCCTGGTAGGGGAGGAGCATGGATTTATGTGCCTCACACAAACCGCCGACATAAGCCTGGCTATAAGTCCGAAGGGGAAAAACGGTTTCCAGCAAACTTTTTTGGCGAACGACCTGCCGACGGTCAAGGTCATCGGCCTGGTCATCGGTCACCGGCAAGGCGGCTGTAATCAGCACCAACTGATCTTTGCGCCAGCCGCTTCCAATGAGCTGTAAAACGGCCTTGTAGGTTTCGGAAATATCATCGTAAACGCCGTGTACGCGCGCTGCCATATCTTGCGCCTCCTTTCGCTCATCTGGGCCCTAGTTGATGGATTCGCTTATTACATACCGCAGCGCAAAAGGGTTTAAACGCTCACGCCGGCTGCTTTAGACCAATTTGCCCAACAAGGGCTCAAAGGGGACCCCTTCGCGGCGGGGGACCTCCTGGTTCATGCCTAAGGCGATGGCTTCGGCCACAAACCGGTCGGCGCGCATCAAGGCCTCATCAAAGGCCAAACCGCTTAAGAGGCCCCCTAGGAGAACGGAGGCAAAGAGGTCGCCGGTGCCACAATAATGGGCGGGAATCCGCTTTTGACGGTGGAGGAAGAAGCGGTCCTGGGCCAGGTCATAGGCGCAGCTGGCAATTTCGTCATCGGTCGGGGTGAAGGAGGTGACCACAATGCGTTTCGGGCCCTGGTCGGCCAAGGTTAAGACGGCCTCTTTTAAGGCAGCTTCGGTCAGATCATCGCCCAGGGGGCGGCCGGTGAGGGCGCAGAGCTCGGTGACGTTTGGCGTGACAATGTCCGCTTGCCGGATAAGGTTTTTCATGGCCTCAATCATTTCAGGGCCGAAATCCGGGTATAAGCTGCCATTGTCGCCCAAGACCGGGTCAACCAAGACGGTACCGCCGGGACGCAAGAGACGTTTGATGCCGAACTCGACGTGGGCCACCTGGAGGGGGTCGGCCAGGTAGCCGCTGTAGAGGGCCTCCACCTGGAGGCCTTCCCGTTCCCAATGGCGCAAGGCAGCGTGCAAAAAGTGGGTCAAGCCGGTGACGGCGTAGTTCTCATAGCCGTCGGTCTGGCTGGATAGGACTGAGGTTGGCGCGGCAATCACTTGATGGCCGCAGGCGGATATGACCGGCAGGGCACAGGCCAGTGATGAATGGCCCAAGCCGCATAAATCATGGAAAGCAAGAACGCGTTTCATAGCTCCTCCTTACAATAGCTTGTACAAATAGCTGACAGGGTTAACAGGTCTAGCTCTATAGTAAAAAAAGATTGGCCTGTCTGCAAGGGTATAAAAAATCCCCGCCGAAGCGGGGACAAGACCCTAGTTTTCTTGCTGTTTGCGTTTTTCGTAGGCCAGCTTGCTGACTTTTGCCGCCACTTCAACCCGGTGTTCCTCTTCATGATCGGATTCTTTTGCTCGCGTGATGCATTCCGGATCAAAGTGGTGAATCAATTCGTTGTTGGTCGGTGACGCAAAAGTGCTGTCATCTTTGAATTTTTGCAGGGCGCGTCGGGCAACGTTCAAAGCGGCAAGGGTGCCCGGGCCGCCTAAGCAGCCGCCTTCACAGGCCATGCCTTCAAGAAGCATGCCGTTTTTCTTGCCCGCCTTGGCCAGCTTCATCAGCTTAACGCAATTGTCCAACCCTTCGGCGCCTTCATAATTCACCTCGACCTCAGGCCATTTTTCGGCGATGAGCTCGGCCACAGCAGTGGCCACGCCGCCGCCGCTGGCATAACCACGCGCCGTCTTAGACGCTTGTTGAATAGTCTCTCTAGGTTCCAATTCTTGCATGGCCTCGAAGGTAAAGCCTTTGGCACTCAAGATGCCACCCAGCTCTTCAAAGGTGATGACAAAGTCAACGTAATTTTTGACGTAATGGCGCAGGGCTTCCAGTTTTTTAGAGATACAGGGCCCAATAAAGGTGACCTTTGCATCGGGATTTTTCTGCTTAATGTAGTAGGCCGTTTCAATCATGGGCGTAGCCGTTTCCGAGACGTAAGGCGCAATGTCCGGGAATATCTTTTGAATCATCAGGGACCAGGAATTGCAGCAGGAGGTGCCCATAAAGGGGCGGGTGTCCGGAACCAGGTGGACAAATTCTTCCGCCTCCTGCAGGGTGGTCAGGTCGGCGCCCAGGCCGACTTCCATGACCTCCGTAAAGCCGATTTGATAAATGGCTTCAAAAATTTGCTCCGGACTGACCTTGTTGCCGAACTGCCCCACAAAGGAAGGGGCCACAATGGCCACATGGTGGTCACCGGCTTTAATGGAACGAATCAGCTGGTAAATTTGCGATTTATCGCTGATGGCGCCAAAGGGACATTCGGTGATGCAACGGCCGCAGGAAACACATTTGTTGTGGTCGATCTCCGCCCGGCCCAAGTCGTCGCTGCCGATGGCCTTGACGCCACAGTTGGCGGCACAGGGGCGGTCGTATTTAATGATGGCGTTGTAGGGGCAGTAGTCCGCACACCGGCCACAGCGAATGCAGAGGACCTCATTGATGGTGGCGCCGTCCTTTGAATTCCAATCAATGGCATCCTTAGGGCAGACATTCTTACAGGGGTGGCCGATGCAGGCCCGGCAATTGTTGGTCACTGAAACGGTCTTGGTGGGGCAGGCCTGGCAGGCAAAGGGAATCACATTGACCAATGGCGGCTCATAGACCCGGTGGGCTGCGTCAATCAGGTCGATGTCATCGTCCAACGGGCCGAGGTTGCCGGCATCCCGTACAGACAAGCCCAATCCCAGACGGAGGCGTTCACCGGCAATGGCGCGTTCGCGAAAAATATCCGTACCGTACAGCGGGCTTTCGCCGGGGAGAATGTTAAAGACGGCCTGACGCAGGTCGTGCAAATCGCCATCCTCATAGGCCAAACGGGCGATTTCACGGAAAATGTCACGGCGCATGGCGATGACGTCAGAATATACTTGTTTCATGGGTAAGCCTCATCCTTTCCTTCTTTCCGGGGCTTGACAATCTCCTCACATACCAAAACTTTTAAGATATCATTGCTTATCACAAGTGTAACATACGGGTCCTGTAAAATGAACTCTAATATGAGAAATATTTATAGAAAATAAAAGGAGTTATTATGAGAGAGCGAAGTGTTGCCCCTAAGGACAGATGACCTGTGACAGGTGGAGGACTTGCAGTCCCTTGCCGGCCATTTTTCCCAGCTGCATTAAGCAGGAGGGGCATTCGGCCACAAGCACTTGGGCACCGGTGGCGCGGACATCGCTCTCTTTCAAAGCCAAAATTTTCTTGGCGACGGCCGGATGTTCCAGGGCGAAACTTCCTGACCCGCCGCAACAGCGGTCGGCGCGGTTCATTTCAATATAATCGCTGGCTTGGCGTAAGAGGGCGCGTGGCGCCTCGTGAACGCCCAGGCCGCGGTTTAAATGGCAGCTGTCGTGGTAGGTGACGCGGAGCTGCCGGTGGGGCGGCTGGTAGCCGGCGGCGTAGAGCAATTCAGATAGGCTCCAGATTTTTTTGGCCAAGGCGGTTGCGCGGAGGGCCCAGTCCTGGTCATCGGCTAAACGGTGGGGGTATTCGCGCAAACTGTTGGCACAGGAGCCACAATCGGTGACGATGGCGTCGTAGGGTTCTAACCTGGCGATGTTGTCTTTTGCCAGGCTGCGGGCCCTTTCGGCAAGGCCGTGGGCCAGCTGGGGCACGCCACAGCAATCCACCCTCGGGCGGTCGACCTGAAAACCGGCCGCCTGCAAGGTGCGCACACTCGCATCGGCTGCCTTGGGAAAGAAAAGGCCCATGGCGCAGCCGGTGAAATAGGCGATATTTTTCAGGCCCTCAGCTGACCGGGCCCCGGTTTCCGCTGGTAAGCTGGTGTGCAGGGCTGCCGGCCCTGGATGGCCGGTGCGGGGCGTGACCGGATCGGCCGGCAAAAGTCCACCGGTCAGCTTGGGAAAGGCCAGGGCTTGGGCAGCAGCGATGCCGGCACGCCCCAGATTGCGAAAGCCGGGGGAGGCCAGGCCGGCGCCGACGGCGCGGTGAAAAAGGGACAGACCGTATTTTTCCCCCAGCCGATGGCGCATGTCCACCATGGCATCGGCGGTCATAATGTGCGATGGACAGACCTCGCTGCAGGCGCCGCATAAGAGGCAATATTCCATAGCCTCCTGGAGGGCGGCACCGCCTTCCGGCAGGACACCGGTCAAGTAGGCCTTGGCCAAGGCCAGCTTCCCACGGGCTGTGGCGCGGTCCAGAGCATTGACCTCATATAAGGGGCAGACCAGGGTACAGGCGCCGCAGCGGTCGCATTGGTTGAGTAAGTTGAGCAAGTCATCGTTTTGAACGGATTCTTTCTTACAGTCAGTCATGTCCCCTCCTAAAATATTTTGCCCGGATTTAGAATGCCTTTCGGGTCCAGGGCCTGTTTAAGGGTCAGGGACGTATTGATGACGTCTTCAGATAAGGCCGTTTGGATCCAGGGCTTTTTGGAAATGCCGATGCCGTGCTCGCCGGATAGGGTGCCGCCGCAGGCCACAGCAGCACGGAAGGTTTCATCCAAGGCCTTATCCAGACGGGCTTTTTGCGCCGGGTCGGCCAGGTCCAGTAAGAAGGCCGGGTGCAGGTTGCCGTCACCGGCATGGCCGTAAACCGCCAAAAGTAAGTCGTGCCGCTGGGCAATGTCATTGAGGGTTTCCACCACCTCGGCTAATTTGGACCGGGGAACGGATATGTCCTCGCCCACCTTATCCGGGGCCAGGGCGGCCACCGCCGAGGATAATTTCCGGCGGACCTGCCACAAGGCGGCCGCTTCGTCCGGATCTGTCGTCGTTAGGAGGCGGACGGCGTCGTGGGCCTCAGCCAGGGATTGCAAGGCTTCCAGCTGGCGGCTAATGGCCTCCGGATCGTCTCCGTCAACATCAAACAAGACCAGGGCTTCCGTATTGTCCGGAGCGGAAAAGTCCAGGAACCGCTCTGCTGCTTGGATGGACACCGCATCCATGACCTCTGCTGCGGCTGGGACAACGCCCTTTGCTAAGGCGTCGGATACGGTCTCGCAAGCCGCTTGCATGCTGCTGAAGCAGGCCTGGGCCGTTCCCTTGCAGGCCGGAGCTGCAATAAGACGGAGGGTGGCTTGGGTGATGATGCCCAGGGTCCCTTCTGAGCCGATGAAGAGCCCGACCAAGTTATAGCCGGTCACGTTCTTTACCATTTTTCCGCCCACCCGGATCACCCTGCCGTCGGCCAAGACAACCTCCAGCGCCATGACATAGGCGGCCGTGCCCCCGTATTTGACGGCACAGATGCCACCGGCATTTTCGGCAATATTGCCGCCGATCGTTGAATAAGCATAACTGGACGGATCCGGCGGGTAAAAAAGGCCTTCTGCCTTGCAGGCGTCGGCCAAGGTCTTGGTGCGGACACCGGCCTGGACCGTCGCCATCAGGTTGGCGCGGTCAATTTCCAAAATGGCGTTCATTTCATCTAGCGATAGGACCACCCCTCCGGATACGGGAATGGCGCCGCCACTGCGACCGCTGCCGATGCCGCGGCAGGTCACCGGGATGTTGTGCCGGTGGCAGTAGGCCATGACCTGGGAGACCTCTTCTGTGCTATGGCACTTGCAAACCGCATCCGGCTGAAAAGCTTGACTAAGGGGTTCCGGTGAGCCGTCGTATGAATAGCCGAAGGTATCCACAGGCGCCTTTAAGACCCGATCTTTTCCTAAAATATCGGTTAAGGCTTGTAGGTGATGCGTGAATTTAGCCATATGATCCTCCTTGAAGATGCTTTCGGTATTTAAATACAGCTGTTGTTCTCTCATTATATAGCAGCGGGGCGGAGCCGTCATGGGCCGACGGAAGATCCAAGGAAAAAATTTTTTATAATCTTAAAATGACTGGAAACTTTGGCTTGACAGCTGGCAGCTGGCGCGCTAATATATGAATATGTGAACAGTTGTTCATACATTGGCGCGACCTTGTAAGGCATAAGGATGCGCAAGTGTTGAAAAGGAGGGCGCGTATGGACAAGGGACAGCCAGCTGCCGGGAAGGGCTGGGACCACCTGCCGGGAGACCAGGATTTGGCAGCACTGACAACGCTGTTTAAGGTCTTGGGGGACCCCACCCGGGTGCGGATTCTTTGGACCTTGGCCCAGGGCCAGTGCTGCGTGGTTCATATTGCCGAAGCGCTGGGCATGAGTCAATCGGCCATCAGCCACCAATTGCGGGTACTGAAAGGCGCCCGCCTGGTAAAAAGCACCCGTGACGGGCGCAACAGGGTCTATGCCTTAGACGACGACCATGTGGCGCAAATTTTTCGTCAGGGCCTGGCGCATATTATGGAGCGTTAAGACATCATTCATTAGAGGAGGTCATCATGCAGGAACATCACCATTCATGTGGTTGCAGCGCCCACGGGCCGCTTTGTGATCACACCCATTACAGCAAAGAGTCGACCGGTGCCGTCGAGGCATCGCCGACCCTCAACCACTCGACGGATCATTGCGAGGAACATACCGAAAAGGCGCCGCCGGATGAGGAGGCTGCCGGCGGCCCGGCCCGACTCAGGCTCACCCTGCCCAACTTAACCTGTGCCCATTGTGCCGCGAAAATTGAGCAGGCGGCCGGGGACCTGCCGGGCGTTCAGACCGCCTCGCTTAATTTTCTCAAACGGGAATTGCAGTTGTTGCATAGGGCGGATCCGGATGACCTCCTTGACGCGGTCAGCCGGCTGGCTGACCGGATTGAGCCGGGCACCATCGTTCAAGCGGTGACTGAGTCGGGGCAGGAGACGGTTTTCTCCTTGCCCAACCTGACCTGTGCCAATTGCGCGGCGAAAATTGAAGCGGAGGTGGCTAAGCTGCCTGAGGTCCAGGAGGCCAGCTTGAACCTGATGGACCAGCGGCTGCGCCTTTGCCACACCGGTGATCCGGCAGCCTTGCAGGCGCGGGTTCAAGACATTGCCGACCGCATTGAACCGGGCACAGTGGTCCAGCTGGCGACAGCCGATAAAGCCGTCATCCAGGCTCGGTTAATTGACGGCTTGCTGGCCCGGAAAAAAACACTGGCCATGCTGGCCGCGGCAGCGGTTCTTTTTATCGCAGGTTTTGCCTTGGGTGAAGACAGCCGGCCGGCTCTGTTGGCCTTTCTCATGGCCTTTGTGGTTGTTGGCGGGCCGGTGTTGGTCAATGCGGTAAAAGGCTTTGCCCGCAGGCAGTTTTTTAATGAAGAAGTCTTGATGGCCATTGCCGCCGTCGGTGCTTTCGGTATTGGGGCCTGGGAAGAGGCCGTGGCCGTCATGCTCTTTTATCAAACCGGCGAACTGGTGCAAGACTTGGCCGTGGATCGGTCGCGGCGCTCGATTAGCGGGCTTATGGACATTCGCCCGGACTTTGCCAACCTGATGGAAGACGGGGCCGTCCGGGAAGTGGCGCCGGAAAGCGTTGCCGTAGGCAGCCGCATCCTGGTCCGCCCCGGCGAACGGGTCCCCCTGGACGGGAAGGTGGTCACCGGGACGAGCCAGCTTGACACCTCGGCCTTGACCGGTGAAAGCATGCCCCGTGCGGTAGGCACCGGCGATGAGGTGCTCTCCGGCAGCATTAACTTGAGCGGGGTGCTGGAACTGGAAACCCTTACCGCCTTTGTGGATTCCACTGTTGCCAAAATTTTAGAACTGGTGGAGAACGCTTCCGACCGCAAAGCGCGTATGGAGCGGTTTATCACGCGCTTTGCTGCCGTGTATACGCCGACGGTTGTTGCCTGTGCGGTGGCCTTATGTCTGATTCCAACGGTTATTTTCGGCCCGGCAAGTTTTGAAACCTGGCTTTATCGGGCCCTGATCTTCCTTGTTTGTTCCTGCCCTTGCGCCCTGGTGATTTCCGTGCCCCTGACCTTTTTTGCCGGCATCGGTGGCGCGTCGCGATCAGCCATTTTGGTCAAAGGCGCCACCTACCTGGAAACCTTAGCAGAAGTGGATACGGTGGTTTTTGATAAAACCGGGACCTTAACGGAAGGGCACTTTGCGGTTGTGGCCGTTAAGCCGGCACCGGGCGTTGATGAAGAGGAGGTTTATCGCCTGGCCACTGCCTTGGAGGACCACTCTACCCATCCGATTGCCCAAGCCGTCAGCGCTGCTTTCGAAGGCGAACGGCCCCCGGTGACCGAGCTTCAAGAAGTGAGCGGTCGAGGCCTCACCGGTAAGATTGACGGGCGTTTGGCCTTGGTCGGCAATGCCCGCCTGCTGACGGAGGCAGGTATTGACGCACCGCCGGTGGATGGCCCGGCTTCGGTGGTTTATGTAGCTTACGATGGACGTTATCTGGGCCACATTGTGGTCAGCGATGACCCCAAGGAAAGCAGTCGCGGCGCCATTGCCCACTTAAAAAAGATGGGCATTGGCGAAACGGTGATGCTCACCGGCGATCGGCATGATGTCGCTGAATGGGTGGGGGCCGATCTGGGCATAGACCGCATTGAATCGGAACTCTTGCCCCAGGATAAGGTGACCGCCTTGGAACAATTGCAAGCGGAAGGACGCTGCGTTGCCTTTGTGGGCGATGGCTTAAACGATGCCCCCGTCCTGGCCTTGGCCAATGTGGGCATCGCCATGGGCGCCTTGGGCTCGGACGCCGCCATTGAAGCCGCCGATGTCGTCTTAATGACCGATGAACCGGCTAAAGTGGCAGAAGGGATTGCCCTTGCCCGGCGTACCCGACGCATCGTTTGGCAGAATGTGATTTTTGCCTTAGGGGTTAAGGCAGTGGTCATGCTGCTGGGTGCCTTGGGCTTTGCAACCATGTGGGCAGCCGTTTTTGCCGATGTGGGCGTCACCATCATCGCCATCTTAAACGCCATGCGCGCCATGTATGTAAGGCAGTCAAATATCCTTTAAAGAGGGCCCTTCAAAAAATGCGGCCCACAAAAGAAGTTATATTGGACGGCAGGTATGAACCTGCCGTCTTTTTTGTGCCTGCGGTTCAGCCTTGGGCGTCGGTAATCTTTGTGCTATACTGTTGCGGATGGTTATTGCAGAGGATTATCAGAAGGGGGTGGGAGCACATGGCTTCAGAAAAACAAGTCGCCTTTAAGGTGGCCCTTGAACGGACACTGCCGATTTTTGCCGGTTTTTTATTTTTGGGTATTGCCTACGGGATGATGATGACCGGCCTGGGCTTTGCCCCATGGATGCCAATTTTAATGGCGATTTTAATTGATGCCGGGAGTATGGAATTCTTGGTCGCCTCCATGTTGCTGTCAACCTTTAACCCGTTTAATGTGGCCTTGATGACCCTCATGGTCAACGGCCGCCATCTTTTTTATGGCATTTCCTTGGTGGGGCCCTACCGGCAGGTTGGCCCCAAGGCGGCCTATATGATTTATACGCTGAGCGATGAAGTCTATTCCCTGCTGGTCACTCTGCCTACGCCGAAGGGCGCCGCACCGGACTGGTATATGTTTTTTGTGAGCATGTTCATCCAGGGCTACTGGGTCTTTGGGACAGCTGCCGGGGCCTTGGCCGGCAGCCTGATTCATTTTGACTTGCCCGGCATAGAATACGTGATGACCGCCCTCTTTGTCGTCTTGTTCGTCAGCCAATGGCGGGAAGCCCGGTCGCTTGGCTGCTGGCGATTAACCCGCGGTCGTCGGGCTGCCGTCATTGGCTTCGGCGCCGCCCTTGTTGCCCGCCTGATTTTTGGCGCTGACAACTTTATGGTGCCGGCCATGGTGCTCATCCTGGTCGGCCTCTTGGGCCTGCGTCATTGGATTGAGAAAGGAGCGCGTGTCATTGAGTCCGAATAGTGTAATGCCCTTATGGCAAGGGCTTATCATCATCGCCATTGCCGGCGCCGTGACCCAGTTTACCCGTTGGCTTCCCTTTATTGCCCTGGCCCGGCGTCAATTGCCGGACCGGATTGTCTACCTGGGTGGCGTCCTGCCCTATGCTATGATGCCCCTCCTGGTGGTCTATTGCCTGCGCGCCGTTCCGGCTGAAACCGCTACCTTCCACGGCCTGCCTGAGCTCACCTGCGCCCTCCTCACAGCCCTTTTGCACTATCGCTGGGGCAATATGCTCATTTCCATTGCCGGCGGAACCCTCCTATATATGGGCCTGAGGCAGGTGCTCATCATAAAAGGAATCGCCTGACGCCTGTGATAAGGGCCCCTTTTGAAATGACGAAAAAAGGGAAAAAACTCTTGACAGGCATGCGTCGTTTTGATAATATAATTTTTGTGCCAAGACAAGGGTCTGGCCGATGGGGGTATAGCTCAGCTGGGAGAGCACCTGCCTTGCAAGCAGGGGGTCAAGAGTTCGAATCTCTTTATCTCCATGAACCGAGAGGTTCAAGTT
>NZ_FNAF01000013.1 GCF_900101835.1 Peptococcus niger | reverse complement strand
GATCAGCTCTTTTTCTTTGCTGCGCTGGGTAAAACCGTCGGCCGGGCAGGCGTTGTGCATGACCGGCAGGTCTAATTTTTTGACGGCCCGGCGAATGTCCGCTTCCTTGACGAAAATCAGCGGCCGAATCACTGTAACATCTGCCCGACTTAAATAAGCGTAAGGTGCAAAGGTATGCAGGCGACCTTCATAAAACAGGCTCATCAGCAAGGTTTCAATCACGTCGTCCAAATGGTGGCCCAGGGCAACCTTGTTGCAGTCATTTTCGGCGGCCCAGTTATTGACGGCGCCGCGGCGCATGCGGGCACATAGGGAACAGGGATTTTTCTCTTTGCGTTCCTCAAAAACGATGGGCCCGATGTTCGTTTCTACAATATCGAAGGGAATGTCCAGCTCGGCGCACAAACGTTTATGACCGCTGTAATCATTTTCCCAGCCCATGTCAACGCTCATGGCTTTCACTTGAAAATCCACCGGCAGGGTGCGCTGTAAAACCGCTAAGCTGTAGAGGAGGAGGGTGCTGTCCTTGCCACCGGATAGACCGACACAGATGCGGTCACCCTCTTGGATCAGCCCATAGTCTCGGCTGGCCCGTCGCATGGGGGCAAACAGCTCTTTGTTTAATGCACGCCAATTTCGTTTCATTTTATCGCTCCTTTGCCTTTTATTATAGGAAAGGAGAGGGCAAACGGCAAGCAAGAGGAACAAAAAAGAAACAGTTTGCCGGACCGGTTGAGCGCACCGGCGCCTTGGGGTATAGTAAAAGCAAATGAAACTAGGAGGTAGGTAAGATGCAAAAGAAATTTATCCTTGCGCTATTGAGCGGCGTGCTTTGCACCGTCATCTGGTCAATGGCCCTGGCACCCCTGGCCCTTGCAGCGCCGGTCAGCGCTGAGCCGATAGCGCCCGGGGTGGTGCAGGAAATCCATCATTGGCAGAATGCACGCATTGGTGTCTTGCGCTGTGACTTGACCAATCCCAATACGGATTTGCGCTTAGCCGCAGGCGCCGGCGAATACACCAAGCGGGCGACGGTCGGTCAAATGACCGCAACGACCAATGCAGTGGCCATGACCAATGGGGATTATTTTAACATGGCCTTGCAGGGGTCACCGATTGGCCCGTCCATTGTGAACGGTCGCCTGCAAAGTTCTCCTGCAGTGATCATGGGACTGTATTCTCTGGGCATTGACAATACCCGTACAGCGTATATTGAAGCCTTTACCTTTAATGGCGGCGTTAAGGCAGCGGATGGGGCCAGTTTTCCCTTGGATGGTTTGAACAAAACCTACTATTGGCATGATCCCTCCGGTCAAGAAAGCCATACGGATACCATCCAGCTCTACAATGATTTCTGGGGCAGCGCTTCCCGGGGACATGCGAACAATACCGAGGTTTTGATTGGCTATGATGGGACTGTTGAGCGCATTTCCATGGGAAAAACCCTACCCTACCCGGTGCCCGACGGTAAAATGATCTTGCAAGCCAATGGACAGGGTGAAAAATTTGTGACCAAGCATTTGCGGGTCGGCCAAAAAGCCCTTGTCTGGGCCGGCGTTCAACCGAATCGCCAGTGGCAATTTCTGGTCGGCGGACATGCCTTGCTGGTCAACAAGGGTCAGCCGGTTCCCTATACCAAAGATATCAACGTTTTAGGCGGTGTGCGGGCGCGGACTGCGGCTGGGATTTCAGCAGACGGCAAGACCGTTTATATTGTCTGTGCAGAAGGGCGTACAAACCGAAGCGCTGGCCTGTCTTTGCCCCAATTAAGCCGGTTTATGACCGAATTGGGATGTGCCAAGGCTGTAAATTTAGATGGCGGTGGGTCCAGCACCTTGGTCAGCCGTCCTTTGGGCAGCTTTAACCGTGAAGTGGCCATTGCGCCGGAACGTTATGCAGCCCAGCGACCGGTGGTCAACGGCATTGGTATCTACAACAATACACCGGTAGGTCCCATAGCAGCAGGGCGGATGGGCGGCCCGTCGACGCTTCTTCAAGGTGCAAGTGCCCAATTTGCCTTGACCAAGGCCTGGGATGCCAACTATCATCCGAAAGCGCCAAACGAAACACCGTTGACCTATGCGGATGACGGTGCCCACGGTGCTTGGGACGGCCCTTGGTTTTTAGCCCTTCAGCCGGGTCCAGTCACCTTAAAAGCGAATGCCGCCGGAGGAGAAATTGCACGCAAAGACATCACCATCCTGGGACCGGAAGCCGCCAGTTCAATTTATTTAAAGGCAGATAAGTTTATGGTGAAACCGGGCGAGACCGTTAACGTTGGGGTCTTCGCTGTTATGCCGGATGGCCGGACTGTGGGCTTGTCGCCCCGTGTCATTGACTGGTCCTTATCCGGATTTAAGGGAGATGTAATCAGTGAATACGGCGCCTTCAGCATAACCGACTTGGCCGGTCAGGCAAATGGTGTGGTGACCGCAAAATTCGGCCAGCATGAGGCCCACGTTTACTTGGGCAACCCGGCTTACCGCTTTTTAGACATGACCATTGCTAAACCCTATTACTGGCTGGATGGCAGTCAGCACCCACTGGACGCAGCCCCCTTCATTTACGGAGACCGCACCCTGGTGCCCTTGCGCTTGATCGCAGAAGCCTACGGTGGTCAAGTCAATTGGCTGGCGGACAGCAGAGAGGTGGACATTGTCATCAATAATGACCATCTCATTTTACCGGTGGATCAGGCTCAACTGACCTTAAACGGACAAACCCGTGCCATTGACGTGGCGCCGCAAATTCGCCAAGGTCGCACTTTTGTACCGGTGCGTTTCATTAGCGAGGCCATTGGCATGGACGTCAGCTATGACAATGCTTCACGAACGGTTAGTATCGTTGCCAAACGGTGAGCATAAAAAATACGCCTCAGCTGGGCGGTTCAGTTAAAAAATGATTTATAAAAAGTCATCGGGATAGGGGCCAGCCTCGGATGCCGATGACTTTTTTTGGTCCGAGGGCCAGTCAGGACAGGTCTTGCCGGGATTTTCCTCAGGTTATTTCAAAAAAAGGACCCTCATCTATCCACAAAGTAAAAACTTCATTGGAAAGACCAGGGTCATAAAAGGCTGGTGCAGTTATCTTCAAATAAAAAGGCTAAACCTCATCAGGTGCCGTCCAGGTTTTGAAGGTCATCATGTTTAAGGGAACATCCTTGACCAAAGGGATCAAATCAGGGCGGCCCCAATATTTTTCTTTATTTTCGACAGATTCCAATAGGACGAGGACCGGCACCTGCCCGCCAAATCCTTTGTGATACTGCATCAAGCGTTTGGCGCGCACCTCGGGATCCAAATCCAAAAAATCATTTTCAACGACGGCTACGCCGATAACGCGTTCATCGGTTTTTACCAATGCACCATTAAATTTCATATCATCACCTCAAGGCCATTATAGCATAGGGAGAAGTTCATACCAACTCTGTTGCGCAGGCTTTCTTTTCAAGGTAGTATAAAGCGAAGGGGGGGTGCCTATGCGACGAATCTTACACATTGATATGGATGCGTTTTTTGCATCCGTTGAGCAGCGGGACAATCCTGCTTTAAAAGGCAAACCGGTTATTGTGGCTGGTGCTTCAGACAATCGCGGCGTTGTGACCACGGCATCTTATGAAGCCCGTGCTTACGGGGTCCATTCGGCCATGCCTATAATGCAGGCCAAACGCCTTTGTCCGCAGGGTATTTATGTGCCGGTGCGAAAAGGCGTTTATCGTGCAGAATCGAAAATCATCATGGGCTTGTTTCGTAAGGTGACCCCCTTGGTCGAGGTGCTGTCAGTGGATGAAGCCTTTTTGGATGTAACAGAGCAAACAGCTGATATGGCGCAGGCCGTGCATTTGGCGGCAGCGATTCAACGTCGTCTGTTTGAACTGCGTCAGCTGACCTGCTCAGTGGGCGTGTCCTACCAAAAGTTTGCCGCCAAACTGGCCAGCGATTTCAATAAACCAGCCGGTTTGACGGTTATTGAAGAAAGGCACTTTAAGGATTTGGTATGGTCCCTGCCCGTTGAGCGGATGATGGGGATCGGCCCGCGCAGCCGCTCCCTTTTGGAAGCTGAAGGCCTGTATACCATCGGGCAGCTGGCCCAGGTCAACCCACTTCTTTTGCAGAACCTCTTGGGAAAACGCGCCACGGACATTTACCAGCGCGCCAACGGCCTTGACCCCCGCCCGGTCATTGTAGAGCGTGACGTCAAATCGGTCGGTCGAGAACAGACCTTTCCCAAGGATATTGTCTCCCGTCCAATTTTAGAAAAAATATTATCCGATTTGGTTGCAGATGTCAGCAGACGCTTGCGTCGACAGGAGCTCTTGGTCAAAACGGTAACTCTCAAATGGCGGTTAACGGATTTTACGACCCATACCCGACAGGTTCAACTGCCCCGGGCCACCAATCATTTTGACCTCTTGTGGAGAGCATCTCTTAGCCTGTTAAATGAATGCGCTCACGGTGAACCCTGGCGTCTCATCGGCATGACCGCCTCCCAATTGGTTGGCGAAAAGGAAGCAGACGTACAATTATCCTTTTTTGATGACGCGGTTCAAAAAGCGGCAAAATCAAACCGATTAACCGGCTTGATTAAAGACTTGCAAGAAAAATACGGTAAAGACAGGATTATGCGTGCCAACGCCTTGTCGGGGCATCAGCATGAGGAGGAGGGCCAGTGGAAATAAATATCAGTAAAAAATCGGTCATGGCGGTTAAAAACCAGCTTTCAGACTTATCGCTTGCGGAACAAAAGGCATGGATACCCATATTGCGCGCCGATGAGCGCAAGGGCATTCAAGCCTTGGCAGAGCAAATTGAGCGTCGGTTGCAGAAGGTTGCCATGGAAGAAGAGCGGTTGGCACATATGTGGCAGATTGAAAGAGCGCTTCAGGCAGACGGGTATTGCCGTATAGCCGGCACCGATGAGGCCGGTCGGGGCCCCTTGGCAGGGCCGGTTGTGGCGGCGGCGGTGATTTTGCCGGATAATTTATTTTTGCCCGGACTAAACGATTCTAAAAAAATAAATGCCTCTAAAAGAGAGGCTTTGGCGGCACGGATACGGGCAGCGGCCTTGTCTTATGCCATTGGCGAGGTTTCAGAGGCTGAGATTGATCGGCTTAATATTTTACATGCAGCCGAATTGGCAATGAATCGTGCCTTGGCGGCTTTGGGGGATTTTTCGATTGTGCTGGTTGACGGAACGAATCGAGTTGACGGAAAGTATCGGCAGAAAAATGTCATTGGCGGGGATGCTAAAAGTGCTTCCATTGCAGCGGCCTCTATTTTGGCAAAGGTGCATAGGGATGCCTTAATGTTAAAGCTGGATCAAAGCTATCCCCAATATGGATTTGCCCAGCATAAAGGGTATGGTACCGCAGACCATTATGCCGCCATTCGTCGGTATGGACCGTCTCCCTGTCATCGGAAGTCTTTTAAATTGTTTCAGTAAAAGGCATGATGGCCCTTGAAAAGCGTCGCTTGTTGGTGACCAGCAAGCAGATTGCCAGTAAAAAAGACTTATCGCCTGTAAGCCAATAGGCTACAATCGCCCTTATCCAGCTATAGGCGATTACCGACTTTCTCAGGGTGAAGGCGGGGCTTTTGTAAAAGCCGGCAATAGGGTACAATAAAGATAATAGGAGGTGCCTATGGTGACAACCCCTTCCCGTCGTCCACGACGTGGTTCAAAGCGAGCGGTTCCAAGAAACCGGCGCTATCGACAGCGCAATGCGCAAGTTTTTAAAAGCCGGGCCTTTATTTTGCTTGTGTTTTTTGCCCTTTTGGCCTTAGCCATCGGTTTAAATGTTAACCAAACAAGGGGCGCTTCAATAGAATTTACCGGAGAATTTACCGGCAACCATGAGGCCTATTTTGAGCAGATGGCACCATTGGCGCAAAAGTATGGCCGGAAGCAAGGCATCTATCCGTCTTTGATTTTGGCCCAATCCGCTTTGGAATCGGGCTTTGGTCAATCGGATTTAGCGAAGGTCCACCATAACTTCTTCGGCATAAAACGCACTGCTCAAGAAAGTAGTGCGGCCTACCAGACGGAAGAGGTCTTGGGGGGCGAGTCGGTCACGGTAACGGCCAACTTTCGTGCCTATGATTCGGTGGAGGACTCAGTCAAAGATTACGCCGTCTTAGTGGGCACCTTGCCAAGGTATCGGGGCGTTGTTGAAGCCGATTCACCGGAAGAAGCGGCACGGGCCTTGGTCCAGGGCGGGTATGCTACGGATCCGGCTTACGCGGAAAAACTCATCCATATGATACAAACCTATAATTTAAAGCAATATGATGGGCAATAAAAAAAGCCCGATGATAAAATCATCAGGCAAGCTGGGCTAAGCAATTGTCGTCTTATATGAAATAGAAGTAGCCTAAAACGATGAGGCCCAGCACGATGCGATAATAGCCGAAGGCCTTAAAGTCATTTCGTTTCAGGTAATTCAATAGGAATTTAATGGCCAGTATGGAGACCACAAAAGCCACGACCATACCGAAGAGCAGGTAAATAACTTCTACGGCAGTAAAGTCAAAACCGAATTTTACCAATTTCAGTAAGCTGGCCCCAAACATCACGGGGATGCTCATGAAAAAGGAGAATTCTGTGGCAATGAAGCGAGAGGTGCCGCAAAGCATCCCGCCGATAATGGTCGAGCCCGACCGGGACGTGCCCGGGATAAGGGACAGCACTTGGAAAAAGCCGATGGCGACCACTGTTTTATAGCTGAGGTCGGAAAAAGATTGGATTTTAAAGGCCTTGTTTTGATGGCGCCGTTCAATCACGATGAAAACAATCCCGTAAGCAATCAGGGCAATTGAAACGACCGTGGCATTAAAAAAATGTGCTTCCATCCAGTCGTTGAGCGGGAGGCCAATGACCGCAGCCGGCAAACAGCCGACCAAGGTTTTTCCCCACAGGCTGAAGGTCGCCCGTTTTTCAATGGCGGTTTTACGCCTTGCCCAGGGGTTGAGCTTATCAAAATAAAGGACGACGACGGCCATGATTGCCCCCAGCTGAATGACCACCAAAAACATTTCCCAAAACTCCCGGGAAACGTTCAACTTAATGAATTCCTCAACTAAGATCATGTGTCCGGTACTGGAAATGGGGAGCCATTCGGTAATCCCTTCGACGATACCGAGAATTAATATTTTTACCAATTCAATAATACTCACGTTTTTCCTCCTAAATGGCAATGACAATACGCTCATTTTAATGGATATGCCATTTCTGTTCAAGAGGTTAGAAAGGAATATTGTATTGACGACGTCAAAACCAGTGCGATCGGTATGGGCTATTGGTGACTTGCATTTGTCCATTGGCTTGAGGCCGGAATTGGCAAAACCGATGGATATTTTTGGCGATTTTTGGCAAGACCATGCCGAACAGATTGAAAATGCCTGGCGCCTGGCGGTGGGGCCTGAGGACATCGTCCTCATTCCCGGTGATATTTGCTGGGGAAACAAACCGGAAGATGCTTTGCCGACGCTTGAATGGCTGGCGGCCCTCCCGGGGCAAAAAATACTTGGCCGCGGCAATCATGACAATTGGTGGCAGAGCATTGGGCGGCTTCGCGAAAAATTACCGCCGGGGGTGCAGATCATTCATAATGATGCGGTTTGTATCCAAGGAATGGCTTTCGGGGGTAGCCGGGGCTGGAGCTTCTTTGACCAGGAAGGGGGGCATCATCAGGAAAAAATGATGCGCCGTGAGGCCATGCGCTTGGAAGCCAGCTTATCAAAATTTCCACAAGATGCAAGCGTGCGATTTGCCTTATTGCACTTTCCCCCCTTTAAACGGCCGGGGGTGCCCAGCATTTTTACGGATATTTTACAAAAATATCAGGTGAATTATTGTGTTTATGGCCATCTTCATGGGGATGATTGTGCCTCATTTGAACCGATTTTAATGAATTCGACGAAATTTCAATTAGTTTCGTCAGATTATCTTGATTTTTCTCCGCAAAATATTTATAATTGGTATTGAGTAAAAGTGACAATGCGGGTTATATTAAAAGAACAATGCCGTTTGGCCTCGTGTAGGGGCGCGGTTGGACGGTTGCGTTCCAAATTAAAGGGAGGTTAGTTTATGTTTGAACAGTTGTTGTTGGCACGCTGGCAATTTGCGGTCACAACGGTGTATCATTTCTTGTTTGTCCCCTTAACCATGGGACTGCCGATTATGATTGCCTTGATGCAAACCAAGTATGTGCGCACCGGAGACCCTAAATACAAAACCATGACGAAATTTTGGGGTAAGTTATTTATTATTAACTTTGTATTAGGGGTTGCCACCGGGCTGGTACAGGAATTCCAGTTTGGGATGAACTGGTCCGGATATGCCCGCTTTATGGGGGATATTTTTGGTGCTCCGTTGGCCATTGAAGCGCTGGCGGCTTTCTTTATTGAATCGACGTTTATCGGCATTTGGGTCTTTGGTTGGGATCGGTTGCCGAAAAAAATTCATTGCCTTTGCATTTGGTTGGTGGCTTTTGCTTCCAACTTGTCCGCCGTTTGGATTTTGATTGCCAACTCTTTCATGCAAAATCCGGTCGGTTATCAGATTGTCACTCAAGACAATGGAATGGAGCGGGCAGAAATGTCAAGCTTCTCCGAAGTCATCACAAACCCCTACGTGCTTCACCAATTTCCACATGTTTTTACTGCTGGTCTCTGCACTGCCGCTTTCTTTGTCCTGGGCATCAGCGCTTACCACTTGGCCAAGGGTCAATATAAGCCGGTGTTCCAATCATCTTTTAAATTAGCTGCTGTTGTAGCCATCATTGCTTCCTTGGCTGTGGCCGGTGTCGGTCACGTCCAGACCCAGTACTTAGGTCAGGAAAAACCGATGAAGTTGGCTGCTATGGAAGCTTTATGGGAAGATACGGAAGGTGCCCCCTTAGCACTCTTTGCCGGTATTGATCAAGAAAACGGCATGAATACGACTGAAATTGGGCTTCCTAAGATGTTGTCCTTTATGGCCAATAATGATTTCAATTCAGAAGTTAAAGGGATCAACAACCTGCAAGAACAATATGTCGCCCAATATGGTGACGGCAACTATATTCCGGATGTTTTCAGCATGTTCTGGAGTTTCCGCATCATGGTTGGTGCCGGTAGTGTCATGGTCTTGCTGGCGCTCTTGGCCTTGCTTGTCGCTTGGCGGAAGAAATATCACGCCGGCGGCGCGGTGAATGTCCTCTATAAGATCCTGCTTCCGGCGATGGCCCTGCCTTATCTGGCCAACACTTTCGGATGGTTGATTGCTGAAATGGGCCGTCAGCCTTGGATCGTATATGGCTTGCAGAAAACCGAAGACGCTGTTTCCACAGCGATGCCGGACGCATATGTGCTCATTACCTTGGTTGGCTTTACCCTGCTTTACCTGGTATTGGCAATTATTGACGTGAAGCTTATTGTAAAATATGCGAAAAAAATTGACGATGAAGCCAAAGAACCTATGGCAAAAGAGGAGGGCTCATTGTGGATTTAAATATCATTTGGTTTATTCTCGTTACCGTTCTATTCATCGGATTCTTCTTCCTGGAAGGGTTTGATTACGGTGTCGGCGCCTTGATTCCCATTGTCGGTAAGACCGATGAGGAAAAACGCGTGGTATTAAACACCATTGGGCCTTTCTGGGATGGAAATGAAGTGTGGCTGATCACAGCCGGTGGGGCTATCTTTGCAGCTTTTCCGCATGTGTATGCCACCTTGTTCAGCGGCTTTTACCTGGCCCTGTTCCTGATTCTTGTCTGCCTAATTTTACGCGCTTGCGGCATTGAATTCCGGTCTAAAAGAGCGGAAAGCAGCTGGCGCAACAACTGGGATAAAGTTATCTCAGTGACCTCCTTGCTCTCAGCCGTTCTTTGGGGCGTTGCTGTGGCAAACCTGGTTGCCGGTGTGCCCATTGATCAAAATATGGAATTTGTAGGCAATTTCTTCACCCTCTTGTCTCCCTTTACAGTGCTTGGCGGTGTTGTTTTTGCCCTGATCTTCCTGTATCATGGCGCAACCTACCTGCAACTGAAAGTTGGAGAACAGACGGTTTTGGATCGCTTACACGCCTTGGCGCCTAAATTGGGTATTGCAATGATTGTTGCAACGGTTCTTTGGGTGGTGTATGCTTATCTTACCACCGGTATGTTTGATAAACCGATTTGCTTCGCTCTTTGCGCCGGCGCTGCTGTTTGCATGATTCTTTCTGTATTGTGCAATTTAAAGGCTCGCCATGGGATTGCCTTTATCTTCATCGCTTTGGCCATCGCATTGACCACGGTCACTGTTTTTGCAGGGCTTTTCCCGAACATCATGATTTCCACTTTAAATCCTGAATGGTCTTTGGATATTTACAATGCGTCATCCAGTCCGTATACGCTGAAATTGATGACCATTGTAGCGATTTGCCTTGTACCGGTTGTGTTGGCTTATCAAACTTGGTCCTTTTACGTGTTCCGCAAACGGATCAAAAAGGAAGACGTTCATTATTAAGGCAAGTAAAACGACCACCTGAGGGTGGTCGTTTTCTTTTAGACGGAGGCCTCTATTGGTTAATAAAAATTTAGTAAAAGAATTAAAACAAGCGCCCGGCTTTTTTGTTGGGACCATTCTATTAGCCCTTGTCGGCGCTTTTGCCACAGTGTTGGAATATTGGTCTCTGGCCTCACTAATCAATGGCATTATTTTTACCCATGCCGATGAACAGACGCTCTGGGCAAACTTGTTGTGGACCTTGGTCGGGTTGGGACTAAAAGTTCTTGCGCGGGCAATGTCAGATTATTTTGGTCTGCGTTTGAGCGAAAAAGTTCAAGGAGAATTGCGTCGGGCCTTGTTGGAAAAAGTACGGCGAGCCAATCCACTGGAAACGCAATCGGTGTCAATCGGCAAGTTGATGAGCACTTATCTGGAAGGCGTTGACAGTTTGGCGGTTTATTTTCATAGCTACCTGCCACAACTGGTCAAGTCTTGTGCCATTCCTGTCTGTTTTTTGATTTTTATTTTACCACGTGATTGGATCAGCGGGCTTATACTGATGGTGACCTTGCCGCTTATTCCATTTTTTATGATTTTAATCGGTAAATGGACGCAGAGTATGACGCGCTTACAATGGGACAAATTATTGACCCTTGCCGCCTACTTGCAAGATGTTCTGCGCGGGCTCGAAACCCTTAAGGTTTTAGGCCGAAGCCGGCAACAAGGGCAGCGGATTGCCCAAGTGAGCGAAACTTATCGGATCACCACGCTGCGGGTACAGCGCTGGGCCTTCTTATCGGCCTTGGTGTTGGAACTGGCGGCAACCCTGTCTATTGCCGTTGTTGCCGTAGGGCTTGGCCTACGGTTGGTCAACGGCGAATTAACTTACCTGCCGGCGCTCTTTATTTTGCTTCTGGCCCCGGAATATTATCAACCTATGCGTGAACTGGGCGGATTTTTTCATGCAGGTTTGGATGCAGATGAAGCGGCAAAGGATATTTATGCCTTCTTGGCGCGTCCGGATATGATGCCGGCTGAGGCCCAGCTGTCGACAGCTTTTGAAAGCTTAGAATTTAAAAATGTATCCTATACGTATCCGGGAGCAGACCAACCAGCGGTCAAAAACATTCAATTCAGTTGGCATGCCGGCGAAAAATTAGCTCTTGTCGGGGCCAGCGGCAGCGGGAAAACGACGCTCATGCACTTGGCCTTGGGTTTCTTAAGGCCAACGGAAGGGGTCATTTTACGCAATGGCCAGCCCTTGTCCGAAAAGGGCGGTAACTGGGGCCCCTCCATCGGTTTTGTGCCGCAAGACCCCCATGTATTTCGTGAAACGATTGGCGAAAACATCGCCATGTGCCAGGCAGCTGATAAAGAAAAAGTTCGCCAAGCTGCTGATCGTGCCGGTTTAAGCACGCTTATTGCCGACTTTCCGGAAGGGCTGGATACCCCTGTCGGACAGGGGGTACACACCTTATCCGGCGGGCAAACAGCCTTGTTGGCTTTGGCCAGAGTTTTTTATCGTTCGCCGGAAGCCATTTTTTTAGATGAACCGACAGACCATCTGGATTTGAAGAGTGAGAAAAAGGTGCTGGCGGCGCTGGAAACGTTGCTGGCGGACCGGTCGGCATTTATCATCGCGCACCGCTTACACACCATTCGCGACGCGGATAAGGTATTGGTTATGTCGCATGGCGGTATCATTGAGCAAGGCAATTACCGGACGCTGATGCAAGAGAAGGGGGCTTTTTATGCCTTGGTGGGAGGTGAAAGACATGCATGAAGCGCGGGCATTTTTACTGGGACTTTTGCAGCCGATGAAATATCGGATTTTTCTCGGTGCCTTTTTAGTGGCGGCCACAGTTTTCGGCAATGTGGGCCTCTTGGCGACATCCGGCGTCCTGCTGACGCGGGCTGCCTTTAAGCCGGAACTCTTGCTCTTGATGCCGCTCATTACCGGGGTACGGTTTTTCGGGACGGCCCGGGCGGCTTTGCGCTATGCTGAACGTCTTTTTAACCATAGCCTTGCCTTTCGCTTGCTCACCGGTCTGCGGGAAGACTTGTACCGCCGGCTGGAACCTTTGGTACCGGACTGCGTACAAGGGTACTCTGAAGGCAAACTGTACAATCGGTTGATTGGCGATGTGGAAATCCTGAAATTCTTTTATTTGCGGGTGGTATCCCTACCCTTGGGCACTGCCCTTGTAATTCTAGGTGTTGCTGGTTATACGGCTCTCTTCGTTCCGGCGGCTGGCGCTTTTCTAGCAGGGGCTTTACTCCTTTCCGTTATCGCTGTGCCACTGGCAACGGTCCGCCGGCAAATACAAATTGACCATAAACGTCGCCAGCTGCGGGATGCCTTGTCCAATGCCTTTGGCGATCTGGTGCATGGCTTGTTTGAATGGCAAACATCCGCCGGCGGTGATGACCGTCAAGACCGGGTGGATGCGCTGGCACAAGCAGACTTACATGAACAAGGCAGGGGAATTTGGACGGAGCGCTTGGCCATTCACGGTTTGGAATTTGTGGCACACGAAACGGCTCTGGTGGTCTTACTTTTCACGCTGCCGCCGGTTCATCAAGGTGAACTGTCGCCTTGGGTGTTGCCAATGTTGACCCTGGTGGCCATGGCATCGTTTGAAACGGTTAATCAAATGCCACAAGCCCTTCGGGAATGTTGGATGTCCATAGAGGCGGCAAAAGACCTGGCCGCGATCCAGCCACCGGCGGATATGCCGGCAGAAGGTGAGCGAAAACCGGCTTCCTGGGATATTGACATAAGAAACCTTTCTTTTAATTATCATAGGGCGGACCAGGCTGTATTGAAGAGCCTTAACCTAGCCATTACTTATGGACGTCATGTCGCCTTTGTGGGCAGCAGTGGCAGCGGCAAAACCAGTCTGGCGCGTTTGCTGCTTCGCCTGTGGCGGCCGGATACAGGGGAAATTTTAATCGGCGGTGTGCCTTTGGATGACATCGACGAAACCTGCCTGCGTCAGCACATCGGTTACTTGGAACAAACGCCATCCTTTTTTAATACAAGCTTGCGGGATAATTTGCGGTTGGCCGATCCTCAAGCAAATGACGCAGAGCTTTGGCAAGTGCTTAAAGACGTTCACTTGTACGACTTGGTTGCCAGTTGGGAAGATGGGCTGGATACGTCTATTCTGGAAAATGGCTGCCGCTTATCCGGCGGTGAGCGGCAGCGCCTGGCACTGGCGCGCATTATTTTGCAAAATCCGTCTGTTGTTATTTTGGATGAACCCCTGCACAATTTGGATGGCGTCACCTCGCGCATGCTGGAAGAATTTTTAGCGACTTGGGCGCAGGCCAAGACGGTTATTTTGATCAGTCACGATCTAAAAACGTTACCCCTTGTTGACTTTATTTGCCTGTTTCAATATGGTAAAATATTAGCCAGTGGTTCACATGTGGAGCTCATTCAGCATTCGGCGGAATATCGTGACTTATGGCAGTTGGAGCAGGAACGTATTTAGGGAGGGCACATGGTTGAATTAAAGACTAATGGCAAGATAACCTGGCTGGATATCCCCGAATGGCAACGGCATCGGGGATTTGTTCATGCCTTTTCCACGCGCCTCGGCGGTGTGAGCCCCCATCCCTACCGGGGGCTGAACCTGGGGCTTAAAACAGCCGATGATGCGGCCAATGTTCGTGCCAACCGGTCGCTTTTTATGGGTGAATTTGGTATTTCGGCAGATGAAGCGGTCAGCTTGTCCTTTGTGCACAGCAATGAGGTGGCTTATATTGGTGCGGAAGATCGGGGCACAGGTTTTTTAAGCGTTGATTCTTCGTCGGCGGAAGCAGACGGCATGATTACCCAGGCCGAGCGCTGTGCCTTGTTTTTGACCTTTGCAGATTGCCCGCCCGTTTTGTTTTTTGACCCCATTCACCGCGCCATCGGTGCCTGCCATGCCGGCTGGCGTGGTACTCTTGCCGGTATTGCGGCCAAGACAGCGCGTGCCATGCAGCTCTATTTTGAGAGTGATCCGGCGCGCCTTGAAGTGGTGATTGGTCCCTGCATTGCTCAAGAGGCCTTTGAGGTGTCAACAGAAGTGATTGAAGAGGTAATGGCCCATAGTGGCGACTGGATGGACCTTCTCAAGCAGAGCAGCAATGGGGAGAGGGCCTTGTTTGATATTCGCCGTGCGCTGACCTGGCAACTGGAAGCGGCCGGTGTCTTACCGACGAATATTGGTCACGTTGACCTCTGTACATTCGCCCGGCAGGATTTGTTCTTTTCTCACCGGCGCAGTGCCGGTGAAACCGGCCGCATGGGGGCTTTCATTATGCTGGACAGTCAACGATGAGCCTGTCTGAACGGTTGGAGGCTATTGCCGCTTACGTTCCAAAAGGGGGGACCCTTGCAGATATTGCCTGTGACCATGCCCTCTTGGCCCGGTCTTTAACGGCACGTGGCCATGTGTCCAAGGCCATTGCCGCTGATTTGCGCGCGGAGCCTTTGCGCCGCGCAAAGGTTGCGGCGCAGTCGGAAGGCCTTTCAAGTGAACGGTTGATTTTTCGCCAGGGAAATGGCTTGGAAATTTTGGCGCCTGGAGAATGTGATGTGATCGTTATTTCCGGTGTTGGTGGTAAGTTGATCCAAAAAATGCTGGACCAGGTGCCGCAGGTGGTGGACCAGGCCAAGCGGCTCATTCTTTCACCCCAGCGGTCGCCCTGGATGGTGCGTCGGTGGGCCTCTGAACATCAATTCAGGATTGTCGATGAACGCGTTATCATGGAAAATGGTTATTTTTATGAGGTGATTGTCTTGGAGCCCGGGTCTGCTGGCCCCCCGTTAAGTGATGTGGCCATTCACTTAGGGCCAGTATTGGCCGCTGGAGAGGATCTGTTCACGCGGCAATATTTGGCCTGGCGAAAAGAGGCTGATCAGCGGGCTCTGGCGCATATGCGTAAGGTGGCGGCAGAAAATCCGGCAGTTCAAGCAAAAATTGACTATTTGCTGTGCATTTGGCAAAGCTGGGAGGAAGAATATGACGGTTTTAATGGCTGATGTCATATCGGCAATGAATGATATGGCGCCGCAAGCCTTGGCAGAGTCCTGGGATAATCCGGGCTTGGCCTGTGGTCATCCGGGCCAGGAAGTTCGCAAGGTCTGGCTGGCATTGACGCCGACCATGGATGTGCTCACCCGCGCCCGGAACGAGGGATGTGATGCGATTATTACCCACCATCCGCTTATTTTTAAACCAGTGGCATCACTGGCGGAAACGGCCTCTCCGGCACGAGAACTGACCTATTTGATCCGTGGACAGATGGCTCTTTTTTCAGCACATACCAACTTGGATATTTGTCCGGGCGGCGTTAACGATGTATTGGCCGAACACTTGGGCCTGACAGACCTTAAACCGCTTACGGTGGAAAGGGTAGAGGGCTTCTACAAATTGCGTGCTTTCGTCCCGGAAACCCACCTGGAAGTGGTCAAAAAAGCCTTATTTGCCGCAGGTGCCGGCGCACAGGGCGATTATGACCGTTGTGCCTGGCAAGTGCTTGGCGAGGGGCAGTTCCGTCCAAGAGAGCAAGCTCAACCCTTCTTGGGAAGGGCCGGTCATGTTTCTACCGTTGCCGAACACTGTCTGGAAGTGTTGGTTTCTGAACCAAACCTGGCTGATGTGTGTGCAGCGTTAAAAAAAGCACATCCCTATGAAGAAGTTGCCTACGATATTTTCCGGGAAGAAAAGCAAGGTAAGGCGTTGGGTTTGGGACGCATTGGCCAATTGCCATCTGCTGTGTCCCTTGAAACGTTCAGCGCACAAGTGGCGAAAAATTTGAAGGCAGCCGTGCGAACCAGTCCTGACAGGGAACGGTTGATTCAACGGGTGGCCGTTTGCGGTGGTGCCGCATCCGGCTACCTTGCCCAAGCTAAAGCTGCCGGTGCCGATTGCTATGTCACCGGTGATCTCAGTTACCACGATTTTCAGAAAGCGATGGAATTGGACATTGCTCTGATTGACGGGACCCATTTTGCCACCGAGCGACCGGTCTTGTCGGCAGTTCGGGACCACTTGCAAAATTGTTTTGGTGACCAAGTGGATATTATGATTGATGGACAAGAAAAAAATCAATTTATGTGAGGTGTTATATGAATTTTAAAAAGATTTTTTCTGTAGTAACCCTGTTGGCTTTTTCGATTGGCATCTTGACCGCTTGTGGTGGCCAGAAAGCACCGGTAGAGGCCAGCGGCCAATCTTCCCTTGCTGCATCTGATAATGGGAGCGATGCTACCTTGCGAGTTGGGGTCCTCTCTATTGATGATGTCCTGCCCTTTGTCGTCGCTGAAAAAGACGGCCTGTTTAAAAAATACGGTGTTAATGTTAAGCTCTTCCCCTTTAAAAGCAGTATTGATCAATCCAAGGCCTTTGAAGCTGGTCAGTTGGATGTGGTCATGAATGACATGATTGTTCAAGGGCTGATGAAAAAAAGCGGGACGGACACACGGATTATTTCTTATGCATTTGGCGCTAATCCTGAAGAAGGACGCTTTTTAATTGTATCCTCTCCAAAAAGCGACATTACCTCACCGGAAGATTTGGTTGGCAAACGGGTGGCCATCTCCAATAACACCATGATGGATTTTCTCTTGGACGAGTATCTGGATTACTACAAGATTGACCGCGACAGCGTTGAACGGGTCAATATGCCGGATTTAATGCTGCGCATGGAAACCTTGCTTGCCGGCAACGACATTGATGCGGCCATATTGCCGGATCCATTGGCCAGTGCTGCTGTGGCCCAAGGGGCCAAGACGGTCATTGACGATACAAGCTTAGATAAAAACTTTTCACAATCGGTGGTTTTGGCGTCAGCAGACAGCATTAAAAACCAGCCGGAAATGCTGAAAAAATTTACTCAAGCTTATTTTGACGCCATGAAACGCATTAATGACCATCCGGATCAATATAAGGCCTTGGCCCTTGAAAATGCTCATGTGCCGGATGCGATTAAGTCCACTTATCGGATGCCGACATATACCCCAAATGCAGTGCCAACCAAGGAAGAGGTTAAACGTGTCACGGACTGGCTCGTTCAGCGGCAATTGATTGACAAAGCCTATACTTATGAGGAAATGGTGGACCAACAATTTATTAAATAGATGCTAAGGAGTAATCATGATCTATGAATTGACGCATTTGAACTTTAATTATGCAAGCGATCAACCTGTATTGAAAGATTTGTCTCTGCAGATTAAGGGCGGTGAGCGCTGGGCCGTTATCGGCCGTTCAGGAAGCGGGAAAAGCACCTTGCTTCAACTGTTGGCCGGTCTTATTCAGCCGATGGAGGGGCATGTACAGTATCAGGGCAAAGATCTGTTGGCGCCGGATGCGTCCATTCAAATGGTGTTTCAAACCTACGGGCTTTTTCCTTGGAAAACAGTGGCGGAGAATATTGAGCTGCCCTTGCGGTTGCAAGGCCTGGGCAGGCAAGAACGCGAACTGGCGAGAAAAGAAATGCTGCGTCATCTACAACTTGAAAACTATGCAGATGCTTATCCGCAAGCCCTTTCCGGCGGGCAGCGTCAGCGTATTGCTTTGGGGCGTGCCATGATGACACGCCCTGAAGTTTTGTTGCTGGATGAACCTTTTTCAGCCTTAGATGCCTTTACGCGCGATACGCTGCAATTGTTTTTGATGGACCTCTTGCAAAAACATGATATGACCTCCGTTTTGGTGACCCACCAAATTGATGAAGCCGTGCGCCTGGCGGATCATTTTTTGCTCTTGTATCCGCAGGGCAGTGGCAGTGCCTTATTGCATAAAAAAGCGGACCAGGAGGATGACGCAGCTGTGGCGATGCGCATTTCCGATGCCTTGCGGGAGGGGCTCCATGAAAGTTAAGTCAGCTCTTGTAGCAACATTTATATTATTGGTATTGTGGCACTTGCTGAGTTTAGTGGTAGACAAGCCTTTTTTACCAACGCCGGCAGCGTCTTTTAAAGGCTTTTTACTGTTGGCAAAAAGTGGTGACTTAGCAAGAAATTTTGCCATCAGCAGTGCGCGCGTTTTAGCCGGTACATCGCTGGCGCTGGTTTTTGCCGTACCGGCCGGACTTTTGATGGGACGCCATGAGCGGATTAATGCACTCTTGGATCCCTTTATTTCTATTTTATACCCAGTGCCGAAAGTGGTCCTTTTACCAATCTTTGTGGTCCTTTTAGGGCTGGGCAATTCACCGAAAATAGCTTTGATTGCCTTAATTATTTTTTTCCAGGTTCTAGTTGTGGTTCGCGATGCGGCCACATCTGTCCCGATGGAAAGCCTCTTAGCCATGCGGATGCTGTCCTCGTCCCCCCTGGCCATGTTTACACATTTGCTTTGGCCTTGGTGCTTGCCCGACTTATTGACGGCCTTGCGGGTTAGCATGGGAACGGCGGTTTCAGTCCTATTCTTTGCAGAGACCTTTGCTTCTTTTGATGGCCTGGGGACGCTTATCTTAAATGGGATGGAGCGGCGTGATTATGCGGCTATGTATGGCGCCATTATTGCACTTTCGCTCTTGGGCGTACTCTTTTATGAAGTGATTGGCCTGGTTGAACGCCGTTTGTGTCGTTGGAAAAGAACTCAAAAGATATAAACTTGTATCATGGGAGATCTTTCAGTATAATGTGAGCAAAAAGGAGGCGCTTATGAAAAAACGTGCCTTGGCCTTAGGCTTAGTAGTCGGGCTGACTTTTTTGTCCGGCTGTTCCATGGTGTTGGCAGAACCGGAAACCCTAATCACAGCGCCGGCCACCGATACGGCTCAGTTGAAAGAACGCAAAATCATTATGTCCTTACTGGCAGACGACGAGCATTTGGTGGTTCCAGGCAAGATGGATAACCCGGCCCCCTACATCAATTTGGACTTGACCAAAGATGGGGTTGACGAAAAAATTGTTTTTTGGGCGAAAAATAACGGCTACCAAACGGGGATCAATATTTTACAGAAGCAGAAAGGCGATCAATGGGTTGTTTGGGACCAGAAACGGCTGTCCGGTCGGTCGGTATCCTATTTCAAAGCCTACGATTTGGATGGCAACGGCCAGGAAGAATTATTCCTCGGCATTGACAGCGGTGCTTATAATACCCTCTACATTTTCGGTGCAGATGCCAAAGAGGGGTTGATTTTGGTGGACCAAATCAATTACACCCACTTGGCCTTTGCCCCTTTACAAGGCAATAATCGGCTGAATTTGATTACTGCTCTAACCGATGCGGCACAAGAATCGCCACGAACAGATATCAATATTTATGATTGGGTGGATAATCGCATTAATCGCATCTTCCGTAAGCAATATGATGGTTTTTGCCAAGAAATGAAATACGGGCCGATTGCTTCTGCTGAAAACGGCTTGTATTTGGCCTTGAGTTCAGACTTCAACAACCTGAATATTGTCCTTTTACGCTACCAAGATCAGGTGTTGCGGGAACAATTGCGACGTGAGGTACTATACGTTAATGCTTTAGCAGAGCAGCCGGAAGGGATGATTCGCGACATCAATGAAGATGGTGTTTTGGATGTCTTGTCTGTTCTTCCGCCTACGGATGCCTCAAAAATGGAACCGCGCCAGTTTTTACAGATTTGGAACACCTGGGATGGTAACGCCGGATTGACGCCGATTAAAGCCTACATTGATAACAAGGCAGATGGTTATCGCTTTAACATTCCCGTTCCTTGGTTGGCGAGTTTGCAGTACCAGTATGTTCCGCAAAGCGGTAATAATCAGCTTAAATTTTTCGATAAAGATAATAATACCGGCGAGCCGTCCATTACGGTTATGACGCGTGAAGTCGATAAAAATGTGGATATTGATGCCTTAAAGCAAGACTATCTATTCCTTGGCGCATCGCCCTCAAATCAGCGGGTTTATTTGGCCAAACTGGGTAAAGACAGCTTTGGCAAAGCAAAAATAACCACTGCTGATATTGCAGAAGCATTTCGTATTGAAGGAGGCCAGTAAAATGGCAACAAAAATTTTAGTCGTTGAAGATGAGGAAGCCATTCGCGGCTTTATAAAAGTTAACCTAAAGCGCAATAACTTTGATGTAATTGAAGCCGGCAGCGGTGAAGAAGCGCTGGAGCGTCTGGATGAAAGCATTGACGTTGTGCTACTTGATGTGATGCTGCCGGGCATCAACGGTTTTCAAGTTTGCCGGCAAGCACGAGAAATGTACCCGCAGCTGGGCATTATCATCTTGACGGCTAAAGGACAGGAAGATAATAAAATTGAAGGCTTGGAAGCCGGTGCAGATGATTACATCGTTAAGCCGTTTAGTCCAAAAGAGCTTTTGGCACGTATCAATTCCCTGCTGCGCCGCTTATCCATTCAGGTGGACGATATCCAGGAAGATGAAAATGAACTTCAATCCGGTATTTTTCGCTTGGTTGTTGATGAGCGTCGTTTCACCAAAGATGGCGAAGAGATTGAACTGACACCAATTGAATTCTCTCTGGTCAAATATTTTATGGAAAATGCCAACAAGGCCATCCATAGAGATGAAATTTTAAACAACGTTTGGGGATATAACTATGTAGGCGATTTTAAAATCGTCGATGTGAACATTCGGCGAATTCGCCAAAAAATTGAAGACGATCCGTCGGAACCTAAATTTATTGAAAAAGTATGGGGCTACGGATATCGCTGGTGGGGTGGTGACTGAAGGTGCCGAGTATAGGGCGGAAACTGACCTATAGCTATGTTTTAATCAGCCTCATTACCGTTCTTGTTTTAGAAAGCTTATTTGGCATGGCCATTTATCAGTACTACGTGTCTGGTATGAGCCAAACTTTAGTTAATCATGCTGAAGCAAGTGCCACTATGTACGATAAATATGCGCCGGCCGGCACCATTGACGATAAAGCGGCCTATATTTACGAAAACATGAAAGTCGATGAAAATGCCTTGGTAGAAGTTTACGGGCCTAATCGACAATTCATCATTGACAACACCGGCAATAAATCCAGCCATGTTACGCTGGGCAAAGATTACGAGGAAGCCCTCTTGGGGGATACAGCCATATGGCGTGGCAGGACCAAGACCAATGAATCCATTATGTCCGTTTCCGTGCCCCTCAAAGACAGGGATCAAGTCGTCGGTGTTTTACGTTACGTCAGTTCCATGGCCCCCGCCCACAGTGTTATGCGGAGCAATGCGGTTATGGCGCTGATTTTAGGGCTAACCATTCTTTTGGTTGCCGCCTTATTGGGATATATGATGAGTCATCGGATATTGGTGCCCATTAAAGACCTGATCCGGGTCACCCAGGAAGTGACCGCCGGTAATCTGACCGTCAAAGCAAAACGTTACTATCACGATGAAATTGGTCATTTGGCCAACGTTTTTAATAAAATGACCGACGAAATACAGCGCAGTAACCAGGCAAAAACCGACTTTATTTCGAGCATTTCCCATGAATTGCGGACGCCCTTGACCTCCATTAAAGGCTGGGCGGAAACCATTGATGATAACATCAAAGACGATGAAACCGTTCAGCTTGGGATTGACATCATTGACCGGGAAACCAACCGGTTAATTCATTTGGTCAACGACCTGCTGGATTTTTCTAAATTACAGTCCCATCGGATTGAGCTAAACATTGACACCCTGTGGTTGGACGACTTGCTTAAAGGCATTTATCACCAATTTGCAGCCAAGGCCAACCAGGAAAATGTCATTATGCGTCTCCATTTGGATAGCCAAGAGCCCATCATTCTTGCGGATGAAGACCGCTTGCGCCAAGTACTGATCAATATTATTGACAACAGCTTTAAGTTTGTAAAAGGACGGCCCAATGCGGAAATTATCATTCAATCTCACATGCTGGATGACCAAGTCGTCATCACAATAGAAGATAATGGGCCCGGCATGAGCTCTGAAGAATTGGTACGCGTAAAAGAAAAATTTTACAAAGGTTCCACCAAACAATCCGGCACCGGATTAGGCCTATCCATTGCCAACGAAATTGTTGAGCTTCACAAGGGCACCTTATACATCGACAGCATTCGTGGCATCGGTACAAAAGTATCTGTTGTTCTGCCGATTGCCGATCGCGATTTGGAGGACAGCATGATGACCGATACCGCTTCTAAACGAAAATCGACCGACGCTTAACCGCCGGTCGATTTTTGTTTTAAAATAACATTTTTGGGTATGTAATAGTCAGTAACGATAAACGCGAAGACGAAAAAATAAGGAGACGGTTACATGTTAAGTGAAAAAATGACAGAAGCCCTCAATCAGCAGATCAACAAAGAATTCTACTCTGCTTACCTGTATTTGGAGATGGCCAATTATTATGCAGACGAATCGCTGGATGGCTTCCAAAACTGGTTTAACGTCCAAGCCAAAGAAGAAATGGCCCATGCCATGTTGTTTGTTAACTATCTTTTAGACCATAGCTGTCACGTCAACTTGGAATCCATTGCCAAACCGGGCCAAACATATAATGACTACAAAGCCCCCTTGGAAGCTTCTTTAAAACACGAAAAGGAAATCACTGCCTCCATCAATAACCTGTACGAATTGTCGGTGCAGGACAATGACTACCGTACCCGCCAAATTTTAGATTGGTTTATCCGTGAACAATATGAAGAAGAAGTAAACGCTCAAAACTTAATTGACCGCTACGAAATCTTTGGCGAAGACAAGCATGCCCTTTGGGAAATGAACCAAGACTTACTTGCACGTACTTTTGTTGAACCAACCATAGCTTAAGCCATTAAGTGCAAAGACCTGCTGGCAGATGCCGGCAGGTCTTTTTAGTTTTAATAAGTTTAACAGCGTTAAACGGCGAAAGTGCTTGACATATGACGCTTTTGAAACTATAATAATCTTGTTGTCACTCATTTGACACGGCGACATGGCCAAGTGGTAAGGCAGAGGACTGCAAATCCTTCACCCCCAGTTCGAATCTGGGTGTCGCCTTTACGTTAGTGGAGCGGGTCCCGAGATAAGTCTCGGGACCCGCTTTTGTGTTTTATAATTTTGTCCTCCCAGCTTACACGCGATGGCGAGTCTGCCGGCAGGACAAAATACAATAATATTTGGGGCTATTGTGCTTGTTCCACTGTTTTTACCACCAGGTTACCCCCGCGTGTGCGGGGAAAAATAAAAAATAGACCCCTCTTACATAAGTATCATGGGATCACCCCCGCGTATGCGGGAAGAATTAAAACCGTGGGTTCTGGTTGCTGGCATCGACCTGGCGATTAAGCTTGGGCCCTTGTCGTTCAAGTCGGTGTCCTTTTGCAGGCCTTAGTATAGCACGGAAAAATGGAAATCTAAAGTCGGCCAATCCGTTTAAAGAGAAGGTAAGCCCTATGAGTGTATGTCAAGGTACATACCGAGGGTGCAGAGACAGCTGGAGGGGTAATCCCTGTTTAAAGCACAAAAATAAATATAAGGTCAAGCGATACTATTTGATGATTATGATGAATTATCTTTCATGGGTCGGAAGCTAGCACTTATAATAAAGTACCCCTGAAATTTTATATAAATGCAAATAAAGACCAATACGCCATCAACAGATGTTAAATCTGTTGGGTTTCTGTAAAACGATACCTGTGTGCGTGGCTAAAGCCACTGTGGATGTCCTTACTATAACGACCAGATGGTGTTTGAAATAGGTGGCATGTGGTATATTATGTAATAATTACAAGATTTGGAGGTAGCGATAAATGGTTTATCAAGTTGATGTAGCGATGTTGTAGGAGGGGAGAAATCCTCTCAATATTTACGAGGAGGATTTATGATAAGCCTTAATCGTGTGGTCAAAACAGTTGCAAGCGGAAGGCTGTTTGAAGTGGAGGCCTTGAGGATTCATGAAAATCGCAAGATTGCTTTAATCGGCGATAACGGCGTAGGGAAAACCACTTTCTTTAAAATACTAGCAGGTCTTGATAAGGAGTATAGCGGTTCTGTATCTGTTCATACGTCGATTGACTATCTTTTCAATGATATGGATGAGGAGTACATTGCTAGGGCATACGGTTCAGCTTCTGGCACTTGTGAGAAACCGTATAGCCCGGGCCAATATCAATACAGACGACTTGAGAATATATTGTCGAAAGAAAAAAGCTTTTTATTGATTGACGAGCCAACCTCCCATTTGGATATTGAAAAGAAAGATGAATTGGTTAGGCGACTTCAAACCAGGGAAAAAGGCTTCATCGTTATTTCTCATGATCGGGATTTTATTAGTAAGACTTGTGATGAAATCTTTGAATTGGTGAATGGGAGAGTAGAGGTTTTTAACGGTGATTATGCCTTTTATCAGGATGAGAAAGTAAAAAGAGATAAGTTTGCAAAAAAAGAATATGCGCACTATGTAAGCGAAAAGAAACGATTAGAAAAATTGGCCGTTGATATCCAAAAGCAGTCACGGGCTGTAAGAACAACTCCCAAGCGCATGGGGAACTCAGAAGCCCGACTTCATAAGATGGGTGGCCAGCAGAATAAAAAGAAATTGGATAAACAGGCGAGGGCTGTTGCTTCAAAGCTGCAACAGTTGGAGATAAAAGAAAAGCCGAAAGAGAGCCTTCCAATAAAATTAACCATTCCAGAAATAGAAAAACTGCACGCTAAAATTTTAATCCGAGCGGAGCATTTGGACAAAAAATTTGGCGATAAGCTTATTTTTCAAGAGGCAGCATTTGCCATTGAAAATGAGAGCAAAATTGCCCTCCTTGGTCCAAATGGTTCCGGTAAAACAACGTTGTTGCGGATGATACGAGAGCAAGACAATATTTGGGTACACCCGAAATTGAACATTGGTTACTATAGTCAGACCGAAGACATGCTGGATATTTCTAGAAATATTTTGGATAACTTAACCGACACATCTATATATGATGAGACAATGACGCGCATCATTCTTTCGCGACTGGGCTTCAAACAAGACGATGTATATAAAAAAGTGGCTGTTTTAAGCGATGGTGAGCGGGCTAAAGTAAAGTTGGCAAAATTATTAACAGCAGATTTCAATTATTTAATATTGGATGAGCCGACTAATTTTTTAGACATCAAAGCCTTGGAAAGTTTGGAAGCATTTCTTAAAGCGTATGACAGGCCCTGTTTATTTGTCACCCATGATGTTGCTTTTATCAACCATATCGCCACGTCAATTTTGATGATTAAGGATAAAAAAATAATTGATTTTAAAGGTAATCTAGAAGCGTATGATAAAAGTCATAAGAAAATATCTACAGATGATAGAAGGACAGGGGATAGTCTGTTGAGGGATTTTCGGATATCGGCGATTAATGCTAGGCTCTCAATGGATATTCCCGAAAAAGAACGCCTTGCTTTAACAGCAGCCTATAACAATCTCATCAAAATGAAAAAAATAGCCAACTCTTTAATCCCTTATTTGTGGTTTTTAAACTTATAAGCATCTGCAGTTGCAGGTGCTTTTTTCTTATCCGGATGATTTATTTGTGTACATTTTGCAGTCATCAGATATAATAAGAATAAGTTTAATTAGAATTATCAGCTTATTTTGAAAGGAGTTTGTGGTATCAATGGATTACAGAAAAGACTATATTGATGTGCGTAATGTAATCGGCGGCGAATGGAGCAGGCCGGCAACGGAGGAGAGGTTACCGGTGTACAATCCTTCTACAGGGGAGGAGATTGGTAATGTGCCATTGACACCTGCTGAAGAGGTGGAACGGGCGGTGGATGTTGCTGCAGAAGCCTTTACAAAATGGCGGCACGTGGACGCCGGCAGGCGCTGCAAGTATCTTTTTGCCATTCGCAATAAGATGGTGGCGTATCAAGAGGAGTTGGCCCAAATCATTGCAAGAGACCAGGCTAAGCATATCGCTGATGCCCGAGGGGAAGTGGGACGGGTTATTCAAATTGTTGAGAATGCCTGTGGCCTGCCCAATATGTTAATTGGCGAAACGTTTCAAATTTCAGCAAGTACACGTGGGCAAGTGTTGCGCAAGCCCCTGGGGCCAATCGGCGGTTTATCTCCGTTTAATTTTCCGGCCTTGGTTTTTGGCTGGTTTATTCCCTACGCCATCGGGTGCGGAAATACCATTGTCTATAAAGCTAGTGAACAGTCGCCGCTTTTTATGCAACGGATGATGGAAATTTTTGATGAGGTCGAGTTACCGAAAGGGGTTGTTAACCTGGTCAACGGTGATTACCGGGTTGGTGAAGCCCTCTTAGCGGCGGAAAAAATTAAAGGAATTTGTTTTGTCGGGTCAACGACTGTCGGACAGCATATTGCAGAAAAAGCGGCTCAAAATAAAAAACGGGCCATGGTATTGGCTGGGGCAAAAAATTCGCTCCTGGTGTTAAAAGATTGCCGAGTAGAAGATTTTTTGGCACAATTGCAAAATTCGGCTTTCGGCGCAGCAGGACAACGTTGCATGGCTGGATCAAATGTTGTGATTGAAGCGGCTTGCTATGATGCCATGGTTAAGAAGATTGTTGAAATGGCCAAGGCGGTGCCTGTTGGTGATGCACGTGATGAAGAAGTGTATATGGGTCCGGTGATTTCTCGGCAAAGCGTGGAACGGATTAACGGTTATATTGAGGGGGCTGTTCGCGAAGGAGCCAAGCTTATCTTAGACGGACGAAATCCGGAGATGGCCAGCGGACTGGAAAAGGGATACTTTGTCAAACCCACCATACTGGCGGATGTGACGCCGGAAATGACCATTGCTCAAGAGGAGGTTTTCGGGCCAGTCCTGTCTTTGATTAAAGTGGCGGATTTTGAAGCGGGCTTGGCTTTTATGAATAGCTCTCGTTATGGGAATGGTGGTGCCATATTTACCCAAAGCGGCCATTATGCGGAAGAATTTTTGAACCGTATTGACGTTGGCATGGCCGGGGTCAATATTGGCGTACCGGCGGCCATGCCGTATTTGCCCTTTGGTGGCACGAAAGATTCTCTCTTAGGCTCCGGGTTGAAGGCACAAGGCCATGATGGCATTGAATTTTTCACTGAAAGAGCGGTGGCAACCATTCGGTTCCCGGAATAAATGTGCTTACAAAAAAAGTACCGAGCCATGAGGCTCGGTACTTTTTTAGGTCGGTTTCTTGTATTCATAGAAAAAATGCCGGAGACCGGGGTCGAACCGGTACGAAGTATTACCTTCGCGGGATTTTAAGTCCCGTGCGTCTGCCTATTCCGCCACTCCGGCAAAAAGCTTACTATCGAATTATAGGCGGTGACACTTAAAATGTCAAGCACAAAGGCTGAAATACCATGCTTTTGTAAAATCAGGCAGTCGTAAGGATGACCGTCCGGCCTTTGCCTGCTATAATAGAGGCGAGGAGGCGGTTTGATGGAAGTGCAGGTGGCAGCTTTTGGTAAAATCAATTTATTGCTGGAGGTGCTTGGCCAACGTCCAGACGGTTATCATGCCGTAAATATGATTATGCAGGGCGTACGTTTAAGCGACCGCATTCATGTGGCAGAGGCTCATGCCAATCATATTTTTACAAACAGCCCCTATGTGCCGAATAATGCCTCAAACTTGGCCTTGAAGGCGGCCTTGTTGATGCAGGCCAAGCTGGAGCTGCCGCCGGTGACCATTAAGGTGGAAAAACGTATCCCGGTATCAGCAGGGATGGCGGGCGGTTCAACCGATGCCGCCGCGGTGATATTGGCCTTAAATGCCCTTTTCCGCTTAAACTTACCCCAACAAACACTGATGACCTATGCGGCGGAAATCGGATCTGATGTGCCATTTTGCCTGTCCTGCGGGACCGCTTTGGCCACCGGACGCGGCGAGCTGATTGAGCCGCTGCCCTTATTGCAGCCTTTTCATCTGGTTTTGATTAAAGCAAATTTTGGCGTATCAACGGCTAAGGTCTATCAGGCCTACTCCAGTCCGGAAAAAGCCAAGGCACCGGCTGACCGATTAAGGGAATTCTTAACGGATATAAAAGGTCAAAATGTGTCGGCTATTTTAAATTCTTTGTATAACGACCTTGAAGAAACAACGTTTTCAATGTATCCTAAAGTGCAGAGTGTGAAAGAAAAATTATATAGCTTGGGCGCTGAGCATGTTCTGATGAGCGGCAGCGGGCCGACCGTTTTTGCCGCTTTTACAGAAGAAAAAGCGGCTTGGCGTTTTTATCAAAGGGCAAAATCGCATTTTCCGGTGATTTATTTAACATCAACGGTTAGTGAAAATGATTTGAAACGGCGTATTGTAATCAGCTAAGGGAGGGAGATAATGCAGAAAATTGCTATCGTGCTGGCGGCGGGCAAGGGAACGCGGATGAAGTCTGCCCACGCCAAAGCAGCCCATCAGTTGTGCGGGAAACCGATGATTGCCTGGGTCTGTGATGCGGTGAGAGATGCCGGTTATGAAACCATTTATGTTGTCTGCGGGCACCGTGCAGATGAAATCCAGGAGATTCTAGGCGACTCGGTGACCTATGTCCAACAAGACCAACAGCTTGGCACAGGCCATGCGGTCCAGGTGGCCCTGGCGGCTGTAACAGATGTTGATCAGGCGCAGGTGCTGGTGACCTGTGGAGATACCCCCTTGCTGCGGTCGGAAACGCTAGAGGCCTTAACAGAAACCAGCAATCCTGCAGCGGTAAGGGTTTTATCCACCGTATTGGCAGACCCCTTCGGTTACGGTCGCATCGTCCGGGAAAAGGGTGCGGTCTGTAGGATTGTCGAAGAAAAAGACGCCAATGAGCAGGAAAAAGGAATTCAAGAGATCAATGTCGGGACCTATGTTTTTGACCTGGGATTCTTGCGTCGGGCTATTCAGGCCTTGACAACGGATAATGCCCAAGGGGAGCTTTATCTAACGGATTTGATCGCTTCGGCACATGCAGAAGGTGTCGGCGCCGATGCATTTTTAATGCCTGATGCCAATGAGTCGCTAGGCGTTAACAACCGCAAGCAATTGGCAAGGGCACAAGGCTTGATGCAAATGCGCATCAACGATCACTGGTTGGACCAAGGGGTCAGCATGACCAATCCGGCAGCAATTACCATTGAATCGGATGTCAGCTTGGAGGCGGATGTCACTTTGGAGGCCCCGGTTGCCTTAAAAGGCCATACCAGCGTAGCAAGCGGCACCGTCATCGGCATGAACTGTGAATTAATCGATGCGCAGATTGGCCAAGATTGCCACATCAAGCAGACGGTGATCTGGGATGCGACAGTGGGCAAGGGGGTAAATATTGGGCCTTTTGCTTATTTACGTCCCGGAACGGTTTTAGCCGACCAAGTTAAAATCGGTGATTTTGTTGAGGTGAAAAACAGTCATGTTGGCCAGGGGAGCAAAATCCCTCATTTGAGTTATATGGGTGATGCGGACATCGGTAGTGGTGTTAACATCGGTTGTGGCAGCATTACTTGTAATTATGACGGCAAGAAAAAATACCGTACGACGATTGAAGACCATGCTTTCATCGGCAGCAACACCAATTTGATTGCCCCGGTCACCGTTGGTCAACACGCCTATATTGCGGCAGGTGCCACCATTAGAAAAGATGTCAAAGGTGAGTCCCTGAGCTTTATGGATTATAAATTAAAAACACGCGACGATTGGAACAAGGACAAATAATGGAGGCAGAGACCATGTACGAGTTTCCTTTGGAAAAAGATTTGCGACATCTGAAAGTCTTTAGCGGCAGCTCCTCTAAAGTGCTTGCGCAAGAAGTAGCAGATTGTTTGAGAATTCCATTGGGTAAAAGCAGTAATACGCAATTCAGTGACGGCGAATTAAACGTGAACATTGATGAAAGTGTTCGCGGGTGTGATGTATTCCTCATCCAATCCACTTGTTCACCGGTTAATGACAGCATTATGGAACTGTTGATTATGATTGATGCCTTAAAGCGGGCTTCGGCTAGACGCATTACAGCTGTTATTCCTTATTTCGGCTATGCCCGCCAAGACCGCAAGAGCCGTGGCCGTGAGCCAATCACCGCTAAGTTGATGGCAGACCTTCTAACTGTAGCCGGTGTTGACCGAGTTTTAACCATGGATTTGCACGCACAGCAGATTCAAGGCTTTTTCAATGTACCGGTGGACCACCTGGTTGCTGCGCCCATCATTGCTGAATACTATAAAGAACTTGGATTAAAGGATATTTGTGTGGTCTCTCCGGATATGGGCGGAGTACGTCGTGCACGGACTTTAGCCGAGATGTTGGAAGCGCCTTTAGCGATTATTGATAAACGCCGTCCCATGCCGAACGTCTCTGAAGTGATGAACATCATCGGCGATATTAAGGGTAAAAATATCATTATGATTGACGATATGATTGATACTGCCGGTACGATGACCAATGCGGTGAATGCCTTGCATGAACGTGGTGCAAAAGATATCTACGCTTCCTGCTCCCACCCGGTCCTCTCAGGCCCGGCCATTGACCGGATTAATCAATCGGGTTTGAAAGAAGTGGTTACGACCAACACCATTCCAACCGGACACTTAAAGTGCGATAAGCTGGAAGTTTTATCGGTTGCCCCAATGTTTGCTGAAGCCATCATGCGTATTTTCCAAGATGCGTCTGTGAGCAGGATGTTTCGTTAATGAAAATGATTGTCGGATTGGGGAATCCGGGGAAAAAATATGACGGCACGCGGCACAATGTAGGCTTTATGGCCATTGATGCCTTGGCAGATGCCTGGGGCCTAGTGGTTGATAAGAAAGAAAAAAGCGCTTTGACCGGCCGTGGTGTTCACAATGGCGAAAAGGTGCTTTTGGTCAAACCACAAACTTTTATGAATTTAAGCGGCGATGCGGTGTGGCAGCTGATTGATTACTATGCAGACCAACTGGATGATTTTTTAATCATCTATGACGATATGGATTTACCGGTGGCCCAGGTCCGTTTTAAAAGGCGCGGCTCATCCGGTGGGCATAATGGCATTAAGTCCATTATCCAATGCATCAATTCCAAGGAATTTGACCGCTTAAAAATAGGCATTGGGAAAAAAGACAATGTGATCGGTCACGTCTTGTCGCCCTTTTCCAAGCAGGAGAGGGCAGCAATTGACGACGCGCTGATCACCCTTGTCCAGGCTTGTGATCTATGGCTGGATGTGGGCATTGATCGGGCCATGAATGAATACAATTAAACACAGGGTGGGGGTCCTAGGACGTCCACCTATTTGACGTGGAGGGATGAGATGAGCACCCAATCGGTGACACTGACGAACTTAATCTGTCTGCCCCAGTTGCCGACGTACGGCGAAAAAATCACCTATAGTGGTCTGGAAGATGAGGTGCGGGCCTTGGTTATGGCCGCAGCCATCAACCGCCAAGCCGGGCCGGTGCTTATTTTGTGTGCCTCGGAAAAACGGGCCAAAAGCTTGCGCGACCTACTGGAGCCCTTGACCCAGCGCCCGGTAGAGCTTTTTTTGCCCATGGAGGCCATTGCCTTTGAAGTGTTGGCGCAAAGCCGGGAAGTGGCCAATGCGCGCGTGCGCATTTTATCGCAGGTCAGCCAGAAGGGCTATGATGGCATCATTATTGCGACCCCGGATGCCTTGAAAGCGCGTTTGATGTCCTGCGCTGACTGGATGGCGCACAGCACCGCATTGGCCGTTAATGCAGATATTGACCTGAAAGCCTTAATGGCCTCTCTCGTCGAGAAAGGCTACCGCCATCAGCCGGTGGTGGAACAGAGTGGTGAGTTTTCTTTGCGGGGTGGGATTCTAGACGTTTTTTCACCGCTTTATGAAGAACCGATCCGGATTGAGTTCTTTGATACGGAAATTGATTCAATGCGCTTCTTTGATCCGCGGGATCAGCGCTCTGTTAAATCGGTGGAAGAAGTTGTGCTGACGCCGGCCAGAGAGGTTTTTGTCGATTCCAACTTGGCGGCAAGGTGGACAGAGCGCATCAAAGAGGCGGAAAAAGACCTGGTGCAACAATTTAACGGCAAAACTGAAAAACAGGCTGCACAAAATTTAAGAGCGCGTTTGGCCCCCGTTTACGCGGCCCTCAAATCAGCCAATGCCGATGAAGAGCTGGACTTGTTTCGCGGGTATTTTTTTGACAAAATCACCACGCTTTTGGATTATTATCAGGAGCGGCCCTTCGTTATTTTTGATGAACTGAACCGGATTGAAGACGATATTTTGGCCTCGGATGAAGAACGTCATCTGCAATTTACCGACTTGCTCACCCAGGGCATCGTTTTGCCGGGTCAGTGGGATAGCTATCTTACGGCGGAGGATTTTAAACCCCTGTTTGCCAACCAGGCGGTTTTGGCCTTTCAGGTCTTAAAGAGAGTGCCTAAGATTTGGACAGACATTCATTACAGCCTCTACCGGACAGAATCCTTGCCCCACTACTTTAATCAACTGAACCTACTTGAAAGCGAATTATTGCGGTGGCGTGACCTGGGCATGCGGATTTTAGCGCTTTATGATGACCAAGCCATCAGAGAAAAATTTCGCATTTTTTTGCAAGACCATGATCTTCCTTTTGTGGATACACTGGACCTGGCTGAGCGGCCAGGACTTTATTTGCAGCCGAGTCCCTTGGCTGTGGGCGGTATCTTTTGGGAAGAGCGGTTGGTTGTCTTGCCGCTTCGGCAAGCGCTCACCGGTAGTAAAAAACAGCGCCGCCGGCGGCGGAGCCAAGATGAAGCAGACCGTTACGACAGTGCGGAAGAGTTGAGCGTTGGCGATTATGTGGTGCATGACCAACACGGAATTGGTCAATTTTTAGGCATGAAGCACCAAAAAATCGGTGACGTGGAAAAAGACTACCTCATCGTTAAATACGCCGGCACGGACAAGTTGTATATTCCAGTGTCCCAGTTTGACCTCTTGCAGCGGTACATCGGCCATGAAGGGCAGAAGCCCAAGCTTAACCGCTTGAGTACTGGTGACTGGCAGCGTACGAAAAAACGGGTGACCCAGTCTGTGCAAGATATGGCGGACCGATTGATTCGTCTTTATGCCAAGCGCGAGCAGGAGCCGGGGCATGCCTTTCCGCCGGATAGTGATTTGCAGCGTGATTTTGAAGCGGACTTTCCCTATGTGGAAACGGATGATCAGCTTAAAGCCATTGCAGACGTCAAAGCAGATATGATGCGGACCAGGCCCATGGATCGCCTGATATGCGGAGACGTCGGCTATGGTAAAACGGAAGTGGCGGTGCGTGCAGCCTTTAAAGCCTTTTGCGATGCCAAGCAAGTGGCAGTACTGGTGCCGACCACGGTATTGGCGCAGCAACATTACCAAACCTTTTCCGAACGCTTTACCCCCTATGGGGCAAAAGTGGCCGTGCTTAGCCGCTTCAATACCGCTAAAGAAACGGCTGGAATTTTGGCCGACCTTCGCGATCACAAAATAGATGTGGTTATTGGCACCCACAAATTACTGGGTAAATCGGTTAAGTTTAACGATTTAGGCCTTCTGGTGGTCGATGAGGAGCAGCGCTTTGGCGTTACCCATAAAGAGCGCATTAAGGCCCTGAAGACGGATGTGGATGTGTTGACCTTATCTGCCACACCGATTCCGCGGACCCTGCAATTGTCACTGGTCGGCCTGCGTGATATGAGCGTTATTGAAACGCCGCCGGCAGACCGGTACCCCATACAGACCTATATTGTTGAGTTTAACGATGCCATTTTGACCCAGGCCATCCGCCGGGAATTGGACCGAGGCGGACAAATTTACATCATTCATAACCGCGTCAGCGAACTGAATGAATTGGCCGCGCATATTCAGACCTTGGTGCCTGAAGCCAGGCTGGCCATTGCCCATGGACGGTCGACAGATCGACGGCTTGAAGAAACGATGATGGCCTTTGTCAATCAGGAATACGACATTTTAATTTGCACCACCATTGTAGAAACAGGCTTGGACATTCCTAATGTAAACACCTTAATTGTCCACCATGCAGACCGCTTTGGCCTCAGCCAACTTTACCAATTGCGCGGCCGGGTGGGCCGTTCCAAGCGCATCGCCTACGCCTATCTGACCTACGAACGGAATAAAATGCTGACCGATATCGCTGAAAAGAGGCTTAATACCTTAAAGGAGTACACCGCTTTAGGCTCCGGCTACCGCATTGCCATGAAAGACCTGGAACTGCGTGGTGCCGGAAATATCCTAGGCGCCGAGCAACATGGTCATGTAGCCGATGTTGGATTTGCCCTCTACATGCAGCTTTTGGATGAAGCCATTCGCAAGCAGAGCGGCCAGGTCGTTAAAGAAAAGCATACTGTCGAACTGGACGTACACATGAATGCCTTTTTATCAAAAACGTATATTCCTGACGATGCGGTGCGGTTGGGCATGTATAAGCGACTAGAGCAAGCTGAAAGTGAAGAAGAACTGGCGGCCTTGGCTGATGAATTGCAAGACCGGTTCGGTTTATTTGATGAGCCCCTGGTGAACTTATTGGCTTTGGTTTCCCTGAAACTGCTGGCCATGGAACTGGGCATTCGCTCAATCAAGCAACGTCATAATCAGCTAGAGCTGATGTTTTATCCGGATACACCGATTTCCATGCCTGCGCTGATGGCCTATGTTCAAGCTTATAAAAATATTACCATTGGCAACCAAAGCGGTGAGCTGGCAGTGAAATTGACGCTTTTAAAAGAACGTTTAACGGCAACTTATGTAGATTCAATTAAAGAACGCTTAAAAGGCATGCAAAAGATTGCGGTAGTCGATTAAACCGCTTATAATAAGGGACAGATCTCGACAATTGAAAAGGAGCGAATGAATTTGAAATTGAAAAGAACTCTCGCACTAATGATGGCAGGTATTATGGCCTTTTCCGTATTGGCCGGCTGCGGTTCTGATGGCGTCAATTCCGGCAAGACGGTCATTAAGGTTAATGATGCATCCTTGAAGACCGGCTACTTGGACGGACGTATTGACCAGATGCTGACCATTAACCAAATTAAAGATGGCGACGCCATGGCAGACTACTACAGGGCTCAAATTATTGACGGACTGGTGACCACTGAATTGATTCGCCAAGAAGCAGACCGTCGTAACATTAAAATTACAGACAAAGATATTGAAGCACTGCGGAAGAAATCCATCAAGTCTTACGGTTCTGAAGAAAATTTCAAATCGGCTATGGAAAAATACAAAATCAATGATGACCAATTTGATGAAATGCTCAAGGAACAATTGCGGTATGAAAAACTGACCGATCAATTAAAAAAAGACATTAAAGTTGATCCGGAAAAATATTACAATGAGAACAAAGACCAGTTCAACGTTGGCGAACAGGTTAAGGCTTCTCATATTCTTGTAAAAGATGAAGCCAAGGCGAAAGAGCTGATCAAGAAATTAAATGATGGCGGCGATTTTGCGAAATTGGCTAAAGAAAACAGTGAAGATACCGCCAGCGCGGAAAAAGGTGGCGAACTAGGCTACTTCTCTAAAGACGCCATGGTGGCTGAATTTGCCGATGCTGCATTTGCCATGAACCCTGGCGATATCAGCACGGAACCGGTCAAAACCCAGTACGGCTACCACATCATCAAGGTAGAAGATAAAAAAGAACCGCACCAACAAAGCTATGATGAAGTGAAGGCCGATCTGACCAAGCAACTTCAAGAAAGCGAAGTTAAAACAAAACTGCAAGAACTGGTTGCTAAATTGAAAAAAGACGCTAAAATCGAATACCTGGATGACAATTACAATCCGGATAAGCTCATGAAAAAAGCGCAGAAACAGATGGAAAAACAGCAACAAAAATCCGCTGCCCAAAGCTCTGCGCCTGCTGCCCAAGAAACATCGGCTGCAGCAAAATAAGGCATTAGCTTAAGATCATAGATAAAGAACCGTGCTCAAGGGTTGGCACGGTTCTTTTTTATAGGGTTAGTGGCCTGTTCAAGAAAGGGCTATAGGGATTTTAAAATGCGGAAAAAAGCTTCTTTGGCAACGGCTTCGCGGACGGCATCCCGGCTTTTGCATTGGAGGCTGCCGGCTTGAAAACGCCAGGTTTTTACCCCATCGGCGGTTGCCAGTCCGATGTAGGCGAGGCCAACAGGTTTTTTGGCGCTTCCACCACCGGGTCCGGCAATGCCGGTGGTGGCCACAGCAATGTCTGTTTGAAATTCACGCCTGGCGCCGATGGCCATTTGAGCGGCGGTATCGGCACTGACGGCGCTTTCTGTGGCCAAGGTTTTTGGGGAAACGTGGAGGAAATGCTGCTTTGCTGTTTCTGAATAGGTGCAAATGCCGCCGAGGTAGTATTTTGAGCTGCCGGGTATATCAGTCAGCCATTTTGAAATCAAGCCGCCGGTGCAGCTTTCAGCTGCAGCAATGGTCAATTCACGGTCGGACAAGGCAGCCGCCAAAGCATTTTTTAGATGGCCGACATCTTTACCGTAGTAATTGTCCTGAAAGCGTTCAGCGATGGATAGGGTTAAGGGCGCTAGGAGTTTTTCAGCAGCAGCGGGACTCTCGCCCTGAGCGGTTAACCGCAATTCCACTTCGCCACCTTTTGCATACGGGGCAACCTTGGGGTTTTCAGAAGAGGCCATCAGATCAGATAGGGTGTTGTCAAGCTCCGCTTCTCCAATACCATAAAAATGCAGAGAATGCGTGCAAATGACAGATTGGCGTAAACTGGCCAAGCGCGGCGCTACTGAAGTTTCAAAGGTGGCTTTCATTTCGTGGGGCGGGCCGGGCAAGAGGATGATGGTTTTTGTTCCCTCTTCCAACCAAATGCCGGGAGCCAAGCCGGCGGGATTTTCCAGGACTTCACCGCCCTGAGGAACAAGGGCTTGCTTACGGTTGTTGGCGGTCATGGGCTTTTGCCGGTTGCGAAAAAAATCTTCAACGTGGTCCATAGCCGATGGGGACAGGTGTAAGGGTCTATTCAGCTCTGCAGCGACACATTCTTTGGTAATGTCATCATAGGTCGGCCCTAGGCCACCAGTGATAAATATCCATTGAGACCGGGCCTGGGCTTGTTTTATCGTGGAACGTAGATATGCTGTATGGTCACCGACGATGGTGTGGTGGGTGACGGCTAACCCGTACTTTTGCAGGGCGCGCGCCAACCAAGCGGAATTGGTGTTGATAACCGCACCGTTGGCCAGTTCGCTGCCAACGGCAATAATTTCAGCTAACATAAGTAGATCACCTCGTATGTCACTATACGCTTTTAAAGATTCAATAACAAGGTGTTGCATAAAATTAAGCTAGGATGTATAATTATCCAAGCGAGGAGCGTGAATACATGACCTTTCTTATTGTGGGCTTAGGCTTGATCGGAGGCTCATTGGCCAAGGCCATCAGTGGACGAACGGACCACTTGGTCGTTGGGCTGGATACTAATGCTGCTGTTGTGGCCCAGGCTGTTGACGAAGGCGCTATTGCCAGGCGTGCAACGGAACGGGATCTTCAAACGGCAGATGTGGTAATTGTTGCCCTCCATCCCCAAGCAACCATTGATTATTTAAAAGACAATTGGAGAAAGTTTTCACCGGAGACGATGATTTTTGATACCTGTGGCGTCAAAGGAGCGATTTATGAGGCGCTGGCTGTCGAGCTGGCCGGAGAGGGACCAATTTTTATCGGTGGGCATCCGATGGCTGGACGTGAACGTTACGGGTATGACCACGCCTTGGTGGATTTGTTTGACGGCGCATCGCTCATACTGACGCCGAGACCATTTAGGGAACAGCCTGTATTGGCGGAGATCGACCGCTTTGCAAAAGCCATCGGCTTTGCCCGGACAGTTATCACGACGCCGGAAGCCCACGACCGTATTATCGCCTATACCTCTCAGCTGGCGCATGTGGTCAGTTCCGCCTACATGATGAGTCCGACAGCAGACCTGCAGGCCGGTTTTTCTGCCGGCAGCTTTCGAGATTTGACGCGCGTGGCCCGGCTGGATGCCAACTTGTGGCGGGACTTATTTTTATTCAATGCTCCTGATCTGGTGCATGAAATTGATGAGCTTATTGCCCACTTGCTTGATTTGCGCCGTGCCATTGATGCAGGGGATGGCGTTCTCTTGAAAAGCCTCCTAGCGGAAGGGTCGCGTCGCAAAGAAAGCAATGATGCGGACATGGCTGCTTGGAGGGAAGAGGATGAATGACCGGATTGAAAGCTTTTCAACGCCTGCTGCTTTGATCAAGGGCATCCATGATTTTTTAGCGCAGGAAAGAGCAGGCTTGACCCACGTCAATTACCGCCTTGTCAACACCGACGGCAGCGAAACGGACTGGTTTTTCAATGCCCATTTATCATTTGAAGACCAGCAGTTCTGCCTAATAAACGCTGAAACCGGCGCCCTCTATCGGCAATGCAGGCCGGAAGAGCTGGCAGAGATTAAAATCCGCCCCTATTATCGGGCGCGCTGCATCGGTTTTAAAAATATTGTTTTTAAATTGTTGCCGTCACCTGCAAAGGAGAAAAACGATGATCAATCTTAAAGGACGGGATTTTTTAGCGCTGGCCGATTTCTCAGGTGCGGAAATTGAGCACTTGGTGGCAACCGGTTTGCAGCTGAAAAAAGAATTGAAAGCGGGGATTCCCCACCCGCATCTGGCAGGAAAAACCTTGGCCATGATTTTTGAAAAAGCATCGACCCGGACGCGCATGGCCTTTGAAGTGGGCATGTATCAACTCGGTGGGCATGCCCTTTTTTTAAGCAGCCGAGACCTGCAAATTGGACGCGGGGAAAGCATTGCCGATACGGCTCGCGTGATGAGTCGCTTTGTCGATGGCATACTAATTCGCACCTTTGCCCAAGCGGAAGTAGAGCAATTAGCTGATTGTGCAGATGTGCCGGTCATCAACGGGTTGACAGATGAGTGCCACCCGACACAAGTGATTGCCGACCTGATGACAATCAAAGAGCATAAGGGCCAGCTGGCAAATATTAAAATCGCCTATGTCGGTGACGGTAATAATATGTTACACTCACTATATATCGGCGGTGCCAAAGTCGGTATGACGGTTGTCGGTGCCTGTCCTAAAGGCTATGAACCGGATGCATCAGTTCTGGCAGCAGCTCAGGCCATCGGCGGTGACCGTATCAGCTTGGTTGCAGACCCCTATGAAGCGGTGACTGATGCGGATGTGATTTATACCGATACCTGGGCCAGCATGGGACAGGAAGATGAAAAGGCTGAGCGACAAGCGGCTTTCAGCGCTTACCAAGTGGACCAAGCCTTGATGGCGGCTGCCAAGCCGGAGGCCATTTTTATGCACTGCCTGCCGGCTTACCGGGGCTTGGAGGTCACGGAAGAGGTGCTGGAAGGCGCAGCGTCTGTAGTTTTTGATGAAGCGGAAAACAGACTGCACGCCCATAAAGCGATTATGGCATCGGTTATGAAATAGGAGGAAAAAATATGGAAAACAAAGTAACAAAAGTGGTTATGGCTTATTCCGGGGGCTTGGATACCTCTATTATCATTCCCTGGTTAAAAGAAAATTATAATTGTGAAGTGATTGCCTGCTGTGCCGATGTGGGCCAAGGCGATGAAGTCAAGCAGGTGCACGATAAGGCCATCGCCAGCGGTGCATCAAAAGTATATATTATGGATTTGAAAGACGAGTTTGTGGCAGACTATGTCTTTCCGGTGATTCGTGCCGGCGCCATTTATGAGCACAAGTATCTGCTCGGCACCTCCTGTGCGCGTCCCTTGATTGGTAAGGCCCTGGTGGAAGTGGCTAAAAAAGAAGGCGCAGATTATATTTGTCACGGTTGCACCGGTAAAGGGAATGACCAAGTGCGCTTTGAATTGGCCATTAAGGCGCTCTCTCCGAGTACAAAAATCATTGCACCCTGGCGTATTTGGGACATTAAGAGCCGGGAAGATGCAGTCGATTATGCCGATGCACACGGCATTGAAGTGCCTGTGACGAAGAAACGGCCCTACAGTATGGACCGGAATGTCCTGCACTTATCTCACGAAGGCGCCGACCTGGAAGATCCGGCCAATGAACCGATGGCCGATTTATGCTTGATTTGCACCCGGCCGGAAGATGCACCTGATGAAGCCGAATACGTTACCATTGATTTTGACAAGGGAACGCCGGTGGCCATCAACGGTGAAAAATTGGCACCGCTGGCCTTATTGGAAAAGGCCAATGAATTGGCGGCAAAACACGGTGTGGGCATCCAAGATTTGGTCGAAAACCGCCTGGTAGGGATGAAATCCAGAGGTGTCTATGAAACCCCGGGTGGCACCTTACTGCACGAAGCACACTTGGCCCTGGAATCATTGACCCTGGACCGGCAGACCATCTTTTTCAAGAACACTGTTTCCAACCAATATGCCCAACTGGTTTATGACGGCCTTTGGTTTACCCCCCTTAAAGAAGCCCTGGACGCTTTTGTGGACGCTAGCCAAAAAACGGTGTGCGGCCAGGTTCGGATGAAACTCTATAAGGGCAGCTGCCATTCTGCCGGCATGACATCACCTTATTCCTTGTACAATGAAGAATTTGCAACCTTCGGTGAAGATGAAGTTTACAACCAAGCGGATGCAGAAGGCTTCATCAACTTATTCGGCTTGCCGGTGAAAGTGAACGCTCTCATGAAAGAAAAAGCAGGCTTAAACACGGAGGAAAAATGAGTAAATTGTGGGGCGGTCGCTTTTCAAAAGACAGCGACCACTTGATGGAAGATTTTCATTCATCCATTGGCTTTGATCAAAAGCTCTATCGTGAAGATATTCGCGGCAGCATTGCCCATGCACAGATGCTAGGGGCTGTAGGCGTGTTGACCGCTGAAGAGGCGGAGACACTGGTCCAAGGTTTACAGGCCGTTCAAGCGGATATTGAAGCAGGAAAGGTGCAGTTTACCACGGAAGATGAAGACATCCATATGAATGTCGAACGGCTGCTGACGGCCAAGGTTGGCGATGTAGGCAAAAAACTGCACACCGGCCGCAGCCGCAACGATCAAGTGGCCGTGGATTTGCGGATGTATGTGCGGGAGCAAGTGGCAGAAACCCGCCAGCTCCTGTTGGCACTTATTGAGGTCCTGCAGGAATTGGCGGTCCGCCATGTTGAAACCATTATGCCCGGCTATACCCATTTGCAGCGGGCCCAGCCGGTCACCTTTGCCCATCACCTTTTGGCCTACATCCAAATGTTTCGCCGTGATGTGGTGCGCTTAAACGATTGGCAAAAAAATAACAACATTATGCCCTTGGGCAGCGGTGCTTTAGCCGGTACAACTTATCCGCTGGATCGCGAACAGACCGCGGCTGCCCTGGCCTTTGATGCGCCTTGCGCCAATTCTATGGACGGGGTCAGCGATCGGGATTTTGTTTTGGATTACCTCTATGCTGCGGCGACCAGCATGATGCATTTATCCCGTTTAAGTGAAGAAATTGTGCTGTGGGCCAGCCAAGAATTTGCCTTTATTGAATTAGATGATGCCTATAGCACCGGGTCGTCAATTATGCCGCAAAAGAAAAATCCGGATGTGGCTGAATTGATTCGTGGCAAGGCCGGCCGGGTGACCGGTCATCTGATGGCCATGTTGATGACAATGAAAGGCTTGCCCCTGGCTTACAACAAAGACATGCAGGAGGATAAGGAGGGCCTGTTTGACGCCATCGACACCTGGCAAAAATGCCTGATGATGGCGGCGCCCATGCTGAAAACACTGAATGTCCGCGCCGATCGCATGCGCAGCGCCAGCGAAGGTGGCTTTACCAATGCCACAGACTTGGCAGATTATCTGGTGACCAAGGGCGTTGCCTTTCGAGATGCCCACCGGGTGGTCGGCGAACTGGTCACCTATGCCTTAAATACCAACAAGGCTTTGGGGGACTTGTCCCTAGCTGAGCTACAGAAAGCTTCTCCGGTGATTGAAGCAGATATTTATGAGGCCATCGCCGTAGACACCTGCGTTAAAAGACGGCATACCAAGGGGGCACCTGGTTTTCCGCAAGTGGAGGAAGCCCTTGAAGACACAAAGGCCTGGTTAGCCCAAGAAAAATAATCAAAATAAATTCCACGCTCGGGGGAGGCGCAAACTTGCGCTGACTCCGGGCGTATTTTTTTGGTCTGGGTATAGACCGGCCCCTGGGTTAATTTCGCGTAATTTTTTTGACCACTGACCTCTACACCTATCTTTTTAGGAGAGAATCATTTATCATAGGAAAGAGGTGACACATGAATAAAGAATTTGTTTTAAAAATCTTTCAGACGAAAGCGACCCGTCCGCTGTCGTTTGACGGGATCGTAAAGCTTTTTCCGGACTTAACCAAGGCTGAGAAGAAGGCTTTACAAAAAAATATTGACAGCTTAATCGCTGAGGGGGCCCTGGTTAAAACAAGGACGAATTGCTATGGATTGCCGGAGCAGTTGAATTTAGTGGTAGGGCGGATTAAAAAAAATAAAAAAGGCTTTGGATTTTTAATCCAGGATAATCCCGATAAAGATGACCTTTTTATACCGGCCCATGCCATGAACGGCGTTTTAGACCAAGATATGGTCATTGTTCGCTTAGGCGCGCCGGCAAAAACCAACCCGAAAACTGGCGAGCAAATGCGGGCGACCGGGGAAGTTATTCGTATTTTAGAACGGTTTAGAACGTCCTTTATCGGCAATTTTGAATCGCGCAAGCATTTTGGCTTTGTGCTCACCGATGATGCCGGCGATATTTTTGTGCGTAAAGAAGACTTTAATGGCGCTAAGAAAAATGATGTGGTTCTGGTGGAAATTACAAAATGGTCTGACGGGTCCCGCAACCATGAAGGCATCATCAAGCAGGTGCTGGGCAAACAGGGGGCACCGGGTATTGATATTTTGTCCATTATCTATGACCACCATTTGCGCGTTGAATTTCCCAATAAAGTTGCTAAAGCAGCACGTCAGCTTCCGCAAAAGGTGACGGCGGATGCTTTTAACAACCGTCATGATTTGCGCCATATCCCCTTTATTACAGTAGATGGTGCTGATTCTAAAGACTTGGATGACGCTGTTCAATTGGAAGTTTTGGACAACGATCATTATTTCTTGCGGGTTGCTATTGCCGATGTCGGCGCTTATGTTACGGAAGACTCTGTGTTTGATAAAGAGGCCTTCAAGCGTGGCACCAGCGTTTACTTGCTGGATCGCGTTCTGCCCATGCTGCCGCCGGAGTTGTCCAACGGCATCTGCAGCTTGAATCCGGGCGAAGATCGTTTGGCCCTGGTATGTGCTATGGAAATTGATGGACAGGGCCGGGTGGTTGCCCATGAAATCATGGAAGGTGTTATCCACACAAAGGCGCGCATGACCTATGATGACGTCAATGCCATCTTAGCCGGTGACAGTCACATATCCCGCCTTTACCGGGATATCGTACCCATGCTAGAAGATTTACAGGACCTACAGCGGGTCTTGCTGAAAAAACGACTGGCACGCGGCGCGATTCAGTTTGATCTTCCTGAAAGCGGTGTACGCTTGGACGCTGACGGGAAACCAATTGATATTTATTGGAAAACGCGTGGCGTGGCAGAGCGCATCATTGAAGAATGCATGATTGTGACCAATGAAACGGTTGCTGAGCGCTTTTTCTGGTTAAAAACCCCTTTTATTTACCGGGTGCATGAGGCGCCGGAAAAAGAGCGTCTTGAAGATGTTCGGACCTTTTTGCAAACATATGGCTACACCCTACATATTCAAGACGATAAAATCAAGCCCGGCGATTATCAGGACGTATTGGATGAAGTGAGTGCAGAGGAAGCCTATCCAATCAATATGGTTATGCTGCGCTCGATGACACACGCCTATTATTCGCCGAAACCCTTGGGGCATTTTGGACTGGCGTCCAAGTACTACACCCACTTCACCTCGCCCATTCGCCGCTACAGCGATTTGGCCATCCATCGGCTGATCAAAGAGCACATTCGTCACCAGTATAAAATTAGCAAAAAACGCTTGGTTACTCAGGAAGCTCTGGTGGCACGGTATGCAGACCAGGCCAGCATTACCGAGCGTATGGCGGAAGAAGCGGAGCGCGATGTGGTCGCCTTGAAAAAAGTGGAATACATGGTCCCTCATGTAGGGGACATTTTTCCGGCAAGGGTGGTCAGCGTGACCGGATTTGGTCTGTTTGTTCAACTGGACAATTCGGTGGAAGGTCTGGTGCATATTTCAACGATGGTGGATGATTTTTATCATTTTAATCCGGACCAACTTTTGCTGGTTGGGGAGCATAGCGGCCGGTCTTATCGACTAGGCGAAAGCGTCACGGTGCGCTTGCTCAAAGCCAATGTTGACCTGGTCCAGCTTGATTTTGAATTGGTTTCTGAACAGGAGGCGGAAAATGAAGGTCATCACAGATAACCGAAAAGCACGCCATGATTATTATATTGAAGACAGTGTGGAAGCTGGCATCGTGCTGAAAGGGACTGAAGTGAAGTCCATTCGGGCCGGTCATGTGACCCTAAAAGATGCTTATGCCTCCATCAGCAATGGTGAAATCTTTATTGAGGGCATGCACATCAGCCCCTACGAGCACGGCAATATTTTCAATGTTGATCCTTTGCGCAAGCGAAAATTATTGCTCCACAAGCGGCAGATTTTGCGTTTGGCACAAAAAACTCAGGAAAAAGGCTTGACCTTGGTGCCGTTAAAGTTGTATTTTGATCATGATAAAGTGAAGGTAGACCTGGCCCTTGCAAAGGGTAAAAAATTATACGATAAACGCGCCGTTGCTGCCGAAAAGTCGGCGCGGCGGGATATTGACCGGGCATTGAAATCGCGCCAACGGTCATAAATCCGGGAAGGAGACCATTATGGGACAAAAATTAACCACAAAAGATATTCGTCAAGTTTATTTTGCAGAAGTGAAAAAAAGCCTATTCCGCCGGGTGGCACGGACCCTTTTTATCACCATCCTCGGCGTGGTGTCCATCTTTTTGGCCGATGCGGCAACCAATTCGGACTTGGACAACAGCAACCCAAACTTCAGGCATTAAAGAATTTTACGCATAAAAAAGAGCTTAGCCCATGACGACTGCAGGTCTGGCCGACCGGTTTTTCGGCTTAAGAAGTGCAGCTAGCCTTGGCTAAGCTCTTTTTTTATTTTTAGCGACGATGAACTTTCGGTTCAGGCAGTGACACGTCGCCTGCTTCTAAAGTCATCTTCTTAATGACGGCAGGGCGGCTTGGGACTTCCACAATGTGATCGACGGCTTCAATGCCTTCCGTCACCTTACCGAAAGCGGCATAATCTCCGTCTAAATGGGGGGCCTTGGCGTGCATGATGAAAAATTGAGACCCGGCGCTGTTCGGATCCATGGCGCGTGCCATAGAGATCACCCCGCGCTCATGTTTTAAATTGTTTTCAAACCCGTTGGAAGTAAATTCACCGGCAATGGTGTAGCCCGGGCCGCCGGTGCCGGTACCGTTGGGGCAACCGCCTTGCACCATAAAACCGGGGATGTTTCGGTGGAAAGTCAGCCCATCATAATACCCTTTTTTCACCAAGTCGGCAAAATTGGCCACTGTATTCGGTGCAATGTCCGGATACAGTTCGACCTTTATTATATCGCCGTTGTCCATTTCAATTGTCACAATTGGATTTGTCATTAATTTGTCTCCTTTGGTCATATATTTTGCGGTAAAATACATATAGTCGCGTACTTGTTTAAATACCTTTTATGTGGCTGCTTTAAACGATGATGAGGAGGCTATGAACGAATGCTGAAAAAATTCATGGCAGGGATGCTGGTGGGGGTCTTTGCCTGTATGGGGATTTTACAGACGCCGGCACAGGCGGCGATTACATTATTGATTAACGATTCAACTTATTTTTCCGAGCCCAGGCCTGAACTGGTGTCTTCACGTGTTTATGTCCCCTTGCGCACCATTTCTGAGGGACTCGGGTATGATGTTCGCTGGGATGGGGATAACCGAGTGGTGACCATTAATCGACAGGGAACCGCCTCTGATGGGTTGATCAATCCGGGTCGGGACATTGCTATTTACATTAATGGGACTCTGCTGGAGACGGATGCCAGCATGGGGAAGGCCTATATTAAAGCGCCCGGATACACGATGGTGCCCTTGCGAGCTATTTCTGAAGGCCTTGGCGCAGAAGTGGGTTGGCACGACGGATTGGTAACGGTACGCGACCACAACCGGCAGCTCATTGAAAAAGAGTCCAGGCCGGATAGCACCTGGGCACCGCCCAAAGAGTCCCTGCCGGCAGCAAGTGACTTTATTGCAGAAGAGCCCGCTCAGCCGCAGAGCACGCCTGCCTTGCCGGGAAATAGGGCGGATAATATGACCATTTTAGGTGATGCGCAATTAAGTTTAGAGCAAGTCAACCGTTATTTAGCGGCCAAGGAAGTGCAGATTAAGACGCAGGCCGCACGTAATGGCAAAACATTTACGCCCTTTCCGCGCAATATTGGTGCCTTATATTTGTCCATTGCGCCACGCTACGGTATTCGCGGTGATGTAGCCTTGGCACAAGCCATTCAGGAAACAGGTTATTTTCAGTATGGCAATGAAGTCTTGCCTATGCAAAACAATTATTGTGGCCTAGGGGCCATCGGTCGTGTAACGACAGAAGAAGACTTACAGAAACAAGTTTTTTCCGCTATAGATGGCTCGAAAGCGCATTTAACTGTCGGCATGCACGGTTGGTGCTATGAGACGCCGGCCATTGGTGTTGAGGCCCATTTACAGCATTTGTACTCTTACGCCAGTGCCCAGCCCTTGCCGATGGGTTGTGAACTCTACGATGGTCGTTTCAACCACGGCAACCGCGGTAAAGCAGCTGTTTGGTCAGACTTGAACGGCCGTTGGGCAGTGCCCGGTAATGGCTACGGGCAAATCATTGTTGAAAAAATTTGGCAGGAGATGTCTTCCTACTAAACTAAGCCCTGCATTTAAAGCGAATGGATCGCTTGCTTCTTAATGAAGTGAGCGATCTTTTTTGTTCGCTTTAGCATGAATAAACCACCAGCTATGCTGGTGGTAGGAATCAAAAGCTTTAGCTTCAAGTAAAAAAAGAACCTCCTATGATAAAATTATTGTGTTATCGGCAATAAAATATCAAGGAGGTATCCATATGGATAAGAGAAGCTTAGCACATACAAGTTGGAATTGTAAGTATCATATCGTGTTTGCGCCAAAATATAAGCGACAGGTTATCTATGGGAGATTGAAAAAAGCATAGGAAAAGCGTTAAGAGACCTATGCAAGAGAAGCAGGTCAAATAAAGTATGAAAATAGGCGCTTTAGCGCCAACTGGGGGATTTGTTGCAAGAGAAAGAAATTCAGAGCACGTGAGTGCTGCCAGTAACAGCCCCTTAT
>NZ_FNAF01000012.1 GCF_900101835.1 Peptococcus niger | reverse complement strand
GTGATTCGGCCGCTGATTTTCGTCAAGGAAGCGGACATTCGCCGGGCCGTCAAAAAATTAGACCTGCCGGTCATGCACAACGCCTGCCCGGCCGACGGTTTTACCCAGCGCAGCAAAGAAAAAGAGCTGATCTCAAGCCTATCAAAAGAAAACCCCGGCTTGCGGGACCGGATGATGCACGCAGTGACGGCCGGGTTATGGACAGACCACTTAACGATGCCATAGGAGGTGCTTCATGCTTGCCCAACTGAAAAGTGCTTGCCACACCGGTTTGGATGTATCTACGGTTTCGGTAGAAATTGATGCTGCCCGCGGCTTGCCTTCTTGGGACATTGTCGGCCTGCCGGATATTGCCGTTCGCGAAAGCAAAGAACGCGTTCATACTGCCTTAAAAAATGCCGGTTTTGATTTTCCACCGCGAAAAATCGTGGTCAATTTAGCGCCGGCCAACTTAAAAAAAGAAGGGCCTAGCTTTGACCTGCCGATTGCCATTGCCATTTTAATCGCTACAGAACAACTACCCCAAACTGCCGCAGATCATTTCATGCTCTTAGGCGAACTGGGGTTGGACGGCGCCTTGCACCGGGTCGATGGCATTTTGCCGGCCAGCTTAAAGGCCAAGGCAAGCGGACTAAATATGATTTTGCCGGCAGGCAACGCCAAAGAAGGCGCCTTAAGCGGCACCGCTGTTTATGGCTTTAGCCAGCTTCGGGAAGTAGTTGACTTTTTACGCGATCCGACCCTGCGCCAACCGGAACCCATGCCCGACATCGACGGCATTCTCAAAGCCGATCAAAAGGTTAAGTTTGACTTTAGCGACGTCAAAGGGCAAAGCGAAGCCAAACGTGCCCTTGAAATTGCAGCAGCCGGCGGTCACAACGTCCTGTTCATTGGCTCCCCCGGGGCCGGGAAGACCATGCTGGCCCGGGCTTTTCCGGGAATCTTACCGCCCCTCAGCCGCCAAGAAAGCCTGGACGCCAGCAAGCTGTATTCTGTAGCCGGCCTATTGAGCGATGACCGTTTTCTGGTCACAGACCGACCTTTTCGCAGCCCGCACCATAGCGCTTCTCAGGCCAGCTTAATCGGCGGTGGCCGGATCCCGCGACCGGGCGAAGTTTCCCTGGCCCACCACGGTGTCCTCTTTATGGACGAGCTGCCTGAGTACCGCCGAGAAGTGCTGGAAGGCCTGCGTCAACCGCTGGAAGATGGTGAAGTCACCGTTTCCCGCGTCAGCGCCCAGGTCACCTACCCTTGTGATTTTATTTTACTGGCAGCGATGAATCCCTGCCCCTGCGGTTATTTAAACGATCCCCACCACAATTGCACCTGTACTTCTGCCCAGGTGTCCCGCTATCGCCAGCGCATTTCCGGCCCCCTCTTAGACCGCTTTGACCTACAAGTGGAGCTCTCCCCCATTGCTTTTACCGAATTATACGATAAAAAGGCCGGAGAATCGTCTGCCCTTATTCGCGACCGCGTCATTGCCGCCCGCAGCATTCAATTGGAACGCTTTAGCAACCGGCCTGTTTTTGCCAACGGCAGCATGACCCACCAGGACATTCGGCAATTCTGCGCCTTGGGCGCTGAACCCAAGGCCCTCTTGCGCCAGGCCTTTGACCGCTTAGGCTTGTCCGCCAGAGCCCATGACCGCATATTAAAACTGGCCCGAACCATTGCCGACTTAGATGGCGGCAGCGCCATTGCCACCCGACACATTGCCGAAGCCATCCAGTACCGGACCTTGGACAAGCGCCAATGGCATATCAGTTAAGGAGTGTGAACCGATGGATCCTAGAATTCGTCAATTGGCAAAAAATCTAACCGCCTATTCCGTAGCGTTACAAAAAAACGACAACGTCCTTTTGGATATTTCCGGCCATGACGCCCTTCCCCTGGCCGAAGCCCTCTTGGAAGAAAGCTACGCCAGAGGCGCCAACCCCTACCTGCACTTGTCCGAACCCCGGCTGACACGTGCTTATTTAACCGGCGCCGCAGAAGAACAAATGCGTCAACTGGCTGAATTTGAATTGACTCGAATGAAAAAAATGGATGCCTATATTGCCGTGCGCGCCGGCGATAATTCTGCTGAACTGGCCGATGTTGACCAAGAGCAGCTGGCCCGCTATGCCAAGGCCATGAGCCCTGTCCTGCGCGACCGGGTTGACCGTTCACGTTGGGTCATTTTACGCTATCCAAACGGCGCCATGGCCCAGTCCGCCAATATGAGCAGCGCTGCCTTTGAAGATTTTTATTTCAAGGTCTGCAACTTAGATTACGGCAAATTAAGCCAGGCCATGGACGCCTTGGTTGACCGGATGAACGCCACGGATGACGTTCACCTGCTTGCACCGGGCACCGACCTGCATTTTTCAATTAAGGGCATTAACGCCGTTAAATGTGCCGGCGAATGCAACATTCCCGACGGTGAAGTCTACACCGCCCCGGTTAAAGACAGCGCCAACGGCGTGATTCGCTACAATGTCCCCTCCCGCTATCGGGGCACCACCTTTGAGAATGTGAGCCTCACCTTTAAAGACGGCCGCATCATCGATGCCCAGGGCAATCATCCAGACCGCCTCGCCGCCATTTTTGATACAGATGAAGGAGCCCGTTATCTGGGCGAATTTGCCCTTGGCTGCAACCCCTTTATTTTAAACCCGATGAGCGACATTCTTTTTGACGAAAAAATAGCCGGCAGCATCCACTTAACCCCAGGCGCCGCCTATGAAGATGCCTTCAACGGCAATAAGAGCGACGTCCACTGGGACCTGGTGCTGATCATGCGGCCTGAATGGGGCGGCGGCGAGATTTATTTTGATGGCGAGTGCATCCGCCGTGACGGTTTATTTTTACCAGAAGATTTACAAGCCTTGAACCCTGACGCTTTTATTGAAAAGGAGTAATTTATGCGATTTTTTCCTGAATCGACCCTTGCCTATGCCATCGACTATCAAGATCGTCTGCTACCTGCTATGTCTAATACAGATGCCTTGCTAGAGCGTGCGCGAATTTTTGCCGAAGGCCTGGCAGCCCTTCAAGTCCCCCTTGCCGTTACCCGCCAGTACCCGAAAGGCCTAGGCGATACAACCGCTGTGCTGAAAGAGGTCTTCGCCGATGCCCCGGTCTACGATAAGCGCAGCTACAGCATTTATGACGTCGATGACCTGCGCCGCGATTTAAAAACCAAGGACCCGACCACCGTCTTGCTTTTCGGCATTGAAACCCATATTTGTGTCGCCCAAAGCGCCATTGACATGACCGCTGCCGGTTACCAGGTGTTCTTAGTCGTTGACGCCTGCTCAAGCCGTTTTGAACAGGACCATCTCATCGGCTTGAAGCGGATGGCCCATGAAGGCATCGGTCTGACGACTGTTGAAGCGGCCCTTTTCGAACTTTGCCGGACCTCAGAGCACCCACACTTTAAGACCATTTCTAATCTAATCAAATAAAATAAGCAAGCCTGTCGAAACGAAGCTGTTTCGACAGGCTTGCTTATTTTATAAGGTATCTTACTGAGCCACCGGAGCCCCGTTCTCCACTGCCAGCGCGGTCGCGGTGCCGGCAACAGGGGCCGGACCGGTTTGGCCGGCATCCCAAGGCTTGGCCAGAAAGAGCCCGAAAATAACGCCGATGACAATGCCTAAAAGGACAATTCCGGCATAAAGGCTACGATAATTCCCGCCACTTTTCTCCTTTTTTTTCACTGCAGGAATATCCTTAAAACGCTTCACTTTCTTTGAAGCCTTCGCCGGTTTGTCAGATGCGGTTACCTTGCCCGTTTGCTGATGATCGCCATAGCCCAATTGGCCCGTCACCCGCTGGAAAAGTGATTGCTTCTCCGTTGATGGACTGGCCGGCTCTGCCACCGGCGCTTGAAGGTCCTCTGCTTCCTGGTGAGACCGAACGTTTTGCTGGGCATCTTGCCAACGCCGGCTTAACCGTTGGGCGGCTTTAGCGCTGGATTCACGCTCATAATAAGTGTTGCGCGGCCGTTCAAAGGTCGAATGCCTCGGGGCCTCGGCCTCCTGCACCGATGGCTCGTCCACTGGCATCGTTTGGTCTAAGGCCGCCAAGGTCTCCGCCGGGTCGTATAAACGCGTATGATCAAAGTCATTATCGGAATCATCCCAGGGCTCAGGCTCGGGTTGGGGAACCTTTGTGCCACACTGGGAGCAAAAGAGGTCTTCCGATGACAATTTCTTACCACAATGATTACAGTACAAAATATCACCTTCATTAAAATTACAAACTCTATACCGTATCATTCTACCACAATGGCGCATGAATGAATAGGGCTGATTGCAGCATTAAAGCAATTCTCTTACGATTGACGTTGTATTGTCCATATGATACAATAAGTGCAAATATTTTAACGTGAAAGGAAAGGCTACAATGAAAAATCCGTTTTCCAAAAAAACCCCGACTGTAAGCAATGAACCGGCCACTGCAAAGCCCAAGCGGTTTTCGCGAAAGCAGCAGTTAATTGCCACCGGGGTTATCGTTGCCCTTCTCATCAGCGGCATCGCCTATGCCGCTCTCTACCAGGGAAGGGATGAAGCCATTGCCGCCGATCGGATAACCGACCTGACCCCTTCCCACTTTTCAACGACCGTTTCCGCTACCGGCGAAGTGTTGGCCGATAAAGATGTAGACATTTACACCACACAGACCGCGCCAATTGAAGAAATCTTTGTCGAAGAGGGCGAAAAGGTCGAGCAGGGGCAGGTCCTGGCCAAGCTGGACGACAAAAAATTGCGGCAGCAAATTCGCCAACGGGAAGCGGCTGCCGGCGTCAGCGCCCGCAGTGCCGCCGCCCAGGTTAGTGCCGCCCGCAACCGGTACAATGCCGCAGCCAGAGCCCTACAAAACGGAACAAACGGCGCCATCGTCTCAGCAGGTAGCGCCCTGGCTTCTGCCAAATACGCTTGGGATGCCGCCGAAAAGACCTATCGCGATATGAAACGGTCCATTGATGAAGGCTATAACCCGGAACTGACCAATGAAGCTTCCGGAAAAATCAGCAATAAGCAAGCCGTGGACAATGCCAAACAGCGCCTGCAGCAAGCCAAAGCCCAGCTCAGCGAGGCCAGAAATAAATACAATGAGGCGGTCAACGATACCGCCCGCTACGACAAGGAGCGGCAACGCCTGCGCACGGAACGGGACAATGCCCAAACCAGCCTATCCCAGCAGCAGCGGGAAATTTCTAGCTATACGGTGACCCAAAAAGTTCTAACCGGAAAAGACGATAACGGTAAGCCTACTTATGAACTACAAGAGGTCCCGGCCCAATTGCCGGCCGGTGATTCGCGCTACAGGGCTTTAGACGCTCTGAACGAAGACTTATCACGAACCCAGTCTGCCCTCTCCGATGCCGAATCCAAGTACGCCGCCGCCGATGCCAACAAGTCTACCTGGGAACAGCAAATCACCAGCCGGGAAGACGCCGTTGCCCAGGCGCAACTGGCCTATGACCAGGCCATCGAAAACGATGCCCAGCAAGCAGACTTGCGCCATAAATCCGCCAAGGTGCGCGCGGACAACCTTTCCACCGCCCGCCTGCAAGCAGATACGGCCAAAAGTGCCTACGAGCAAGCCCAAAAAAGCTTGGCAGCCGCCCAAGCCGCTGCCAATGATGAAATTCAAACCTTTGAGGACAACATCGCCACCACCGCTGCAGCCGGCGACGACACTGCGACCCGCGTTGAATTGGCCTCCCTTTACGAAGACCTCCAGGACATGACCATTCGCGCCCCAATGGCAGGAACCATCTCCAAAATATACGCCAAAGCCGGCAGCCTGCCCAGCGGCCCCCTCTTTAAAGTTGAAAACTTGAACAGCCTGGTGATCAAATCCGAATTAAAAGAGTTTGACCTGCGCACCGTCCGCGTTGGCCAATCGGTCAAGATCAAGGCCGATGCCACCGGTGATAAAACCTACCATGGGCGCGTGGTCTCTATTGCCAACACAGCAACCCAAAGCGCCGCCAGCGCCATTCCTTCTGCCGACGGCGCAGCCCCCTCTGTCGGGAGCGACACCAATCCCACCTTCACTGCTAAAATTGTCATCGAAAATCCGCCGAAAGAATTGCTCGCCGGCATGAAAACACGCTTATCCATTGTTACCGCTGAAGATCAAGGCGTTTACGCCGTCCCCTTCGGCGCCATCATGGAAACTGGCGATAAAAAATCCGTCATGGCCCTTATCCCCGTCAAAGGAAAAAAAGGCGTCTATGAAGCTAAAAAAATCACCGTGAAAACGGAGCTGGAAAACGACATTAACGTGGTTATTTCAAGCAAAGAATTAAAAGACCACCTGAAAATCTTAAACGATCCGGAAGGCATTGAGGAAGGGGCTCGCGTGAGCATCAGCGATAAGCTCCACAGCGATACGCCGGACGATGATTCTGAGGTTACTGGGAGCGGTGCAGCATGAGTGAGCAGCCTTTAATCCGAATGCAGGGCATTCGCAAAAGCTACTACATCGGTGAACCGAACGAGCTGGAAATTTTACACGGCATTGATTTAACCGTTGATGAGGGCCAGTTTGTTTCTATCGTCGGTCAGTCCGGTTCCGGCAAATCCACCTTGATGAACATTATCGGCGCACTGGACCGGCCGACCGCCGGCAGCTACACCTTAAACGGGTTGAACATCGCTCAAGCGCACGATGCTGAACTTTCCGGCATTCGCAACCGTTTAATTGGTTTTGTCTTTCAAACCTTTAACCTTCTGGGCCGGTCTTCCGCCTTGCGTAACGTTGAATTGCCCATGCTCTACGCCGGCATTCCTGCCAAAGAACGACGCGACCGGGCCGAATACCTGTTAGAGCTGGTGGATATGAAAGAGCGAATCCGCCATCAGCCCAACGAACTTTCCGGCGGTCAAAAGCAAAGGGTCGCCATCGCACGCGCCATGGCCAACGACCCGGCCATTATTTTGGCCGATGAACCGACCGGCGCCCTGGACACCGCCACCGGCAATATGGTGATGGATATTTTTCATCGGCTGCACGTTGACTCAGGCAAGACGATCCTGCTCATCACCCATAACCCAGACCTGGCCGCCCAAACCGAGCGCCAGTTGCTTATGCAGGACGGCCATCTTTTTGAAGGGGAGGCGGTCAACCAATGAACATCACCGAAAACATCCGCCTGGCTTTAGAAAGCCTGCGCGCCAATAAGGTCCGCTCCCTCCTCACCATGCTGGGCATCATCATCGGCATTTCATCGGTCATCGGCATTTTGACCATCGGCAATGCCATGGCCGCCAGCATCAGTAATTCCCTGTCCAGCTTAGGCACCCAAAACGTCTACCTCTACGTGATCAGCCGAGAAGATGACTATTCCCGCCAGCCATCTGACCGTGACCTGATTACAACAGATATGCTGGAGGCCATGCAAAGTCGCTTTGGCGACCGCATTGCAAGTTACAGCCTGGAAAAATCTGCCGGCATGGGTGAAGTGCGACAGGGTTACCACAAGGCCAAGCTGACTTTGAACGGCGTCAGTCAAGGCTCTTCTGCAACAAATAACATCAAATTGTTGGCCGGTCGTTTTATTCGCGAAGGCGACGTCCGCAGCGCCCGCAATACAGCGGTCATTTCCGATAAAATGGCCAAAGACCTTTTCGGCGATGACATGAAAAAAGCCCTGGGAAAAGATTTGGAAGTCCGCAGCCCATCCGGGATGAATAGTTTTACCGTCATCGGAATTTATAAGCACAACACCGACCCGATGACCGCCTCCATGGCAGGGCAAAACCCCAACAGTACAACAACGCCATGCTATATTCCCGTTTCCACAGCAGAACGGATGACCAACGACAGTTCGCAAGCTTATCCCCAAGTTATCGTTAGCGCGGCCGAAACAGAAAATATCCTTAATTTCACCAAGGAACTGGAATCCTTTATGAATCGCTTTTATGCCAACAACACTAACTTTAAGATCATGAGCCAAAGCGTTGAACAAGCAGCCAATGAACTTAATTCTGTTTTAAGCAGCGTTAAACTGGCCATATCCGTCATTGCCGGGATTTCCTTACTCGTTGGTGGCATCGGCGTCATGAATATCATGCTTGTTTCTGTTACCGAACGAACCCGAGAAATTGGGGTGCGAAAGGCCTTAGGTGCAACCAATTTTGACATTCGCATCCAATTTATTGTCGAAAGCATGATTGTTTGCCTGATTGGGGGCATCATCGGCATCCTCTTCGGCGGTCTCTTCGGCTTCCTAGGCAGCCTCGCCTTAAAAGCTGCCACCGGACCGAGCCTATTCTCCATTATCATTGCCACCGGCTTTTCCATGCTGATTGGCGTTTTCTTTGGCTATTATCCGGCCAACAAAGCCGCCCAGCTTGACCCTATTGACGCCTTACGCTACGAATAAAAGATTATAAAAGGGCTTCCTGCTATCAGCATTCTGATTCAGGAAGCCCTTTTTTACTTGTTACATTTTCTCCCTCATGAAAAGTTTCTTTCCAAAAAATAAGGCGAATGGCCCCCTTGTGCAGGGTGGCCATTCGCCTTGTTTTAATCATCTGATAAAGGTTAACAAAAGAACTCGCTTTACGTCTAACGCTTACTGGTCCTCTTGGCAATGCCGTCCAATAGAAATTCATTCAGCACCCGAATATAAGTCCCTTTCATCCCCAGAGACTTGGACTCAATGACGCCGGCGCTTTCAAATTTGCGCAAGGCATTGACAATCACAGACCGGGTAATGCCGACGCGGTCGGCAATTTTAGAGGCCACCAAGAGCCCTTCTTCACCGTTTAATTCATTGAAAATATGTTCAATGGCTTCCATTTCGGAATAGCTCAAGGTATCCAAAGCAATCTGCACGGCTGCCTTCTCACGACTTTTCGCCTCATCGCGCTCAACCTTGCTGCGCATGATTTCAATACCGACAATGGTGGCCCCATATTCTGCCAAGACCAGGTCTTCATCGGTAAAATTCACTTTAAACTTGGCCAGAAGCAAGGTGCCTTGACGGCGTTTCCCAGCAATAATTGGAATAACCGTTGTGATTTTACCACCGAAATCACAATTTTTTTCGCTAAAGAAGCAACGGTCACCGGTATTCGGTACATTGGCTTGGGTGGTTTCAGTATTGATCAAGTCATCATTGTAATGGGCCGGCATGCGTTTGTCTTTCAGGATGATTTGCTCCATCAGAGAGCAATTAAAATCGTCCATGAAGTGATGCCCCAAAAGGGAGCCACGTTCCCCTAAAATATAGGTATTGCACTCAATCATATCCGATAAAATGTCCGCGATGTTATTAAAATCAATGTAGGTGCTGTCATTTTCTGAGCCTTCTTGCAACAATTTGTTCAGTCTCCGAGTTTTTTCCAGTAAATCAGACATAAAGCCCTCCTTTAACAAAAGTTAATGCGACAGAGATATTTATTAGGGTTTAAATTAAATATTTGGTTAGGTCATTTTCTTTTAACGCATGTGGCAAGGCGGCGCGGACATAGGCTTGATCAATCACACATTCATGCTGCGTGTCACCGGCCTTGTATAATTCATCGGTTAGCAAGTCTTCCATGACGGTGACCAGGCGCCTGGCCCCTAAATCTTGTTCCGTTTCATTTAGAACGTAGGCAAGGTGCGCAATTTCGGCGATGCCATCATCGGTAAAGGTTAAGGTACAATCTTCCGTTTCCAACAATTGACGGTACTGTTCAATTAAAGAATAGTCCGTAAGGGTTAGAATTTTAATAAAATCTTTTTCTGTTAAGCTGGATAAGCGAACTTTTACAGGAAAACGTCCTAAAAGTTCCGGAATCAAGTCTTCCGGTTTGGCCACATGAAAGGCACCTGCTGCAATAAAGAGCACATGGTCTGTACGCAGATTACCGTATTTCGTCTTAACCACAGAGCCTTCTACAATAGGCAAAATATCGCGCTGAACCCCTTCACGAGAAATATCCGGACCACTGCCGGCACCTTGGGCATTGGCAATTTTGTCCAGCTCATCAATAAAGACAATTCCGTGATTTTCAGCCAAGTCAATGGCTTCCTCTGCAACGGCATCTTCATCAATAAGGTTTTCCGCTTCCTGCTCTGTTAAAATACGGCGCGCTTCAGCAATGGTCATCCGTCTTTTTTTCTTTTTGCCAGGCATCATTTTTTTCATCAGGTCATTCATATTGTCCATGACCTGGTCCATGCCGGATTGGGCCATGAGATCATTGCTGACCGGTTTTTCTTCAATCTCCACTTCGACAACTTCATCTTCCAGTTCCATCCGCTTTAATTTTTCACGAAAGATGGTTCTTTTGTCGTTGCGCTCATTGACTTCATCAATATTATCGGTTAACAGAGGGTTCTCCTCTTCCGCGCTGCCGCCGAAGAAAAGCTCCAAAGGATTGCTCCCGCCGCTAGCCCGTTGACGTAAGGTTTTTTTCGGTACCAGGATATCCAGTAACTTGTCATTGGCCAAGCGTTGCGCTTCATCTTTTACGTCTTCCATGCGTTTTAAGCGCACGGTTCTGACTGCAGCTTCGGCCAAGTCACGAATCATCGATTCAACATCACGGCCTACATAGCCGACTTCTGTAAATTTTGTCGCTTCCACTTTGACAAACGGCGTCCCTAATATTTTGGACAACCGCCGCACAATTTCGGTTTTACCCACGCCGGTTGGCCCCATCATAATGATATTAGACGGCGCCACTTCTTCCTGCCACTCTTTCGTCAAACGGCTGCGGCGATACCGGTTGCGTACAGCGATGGCCACGCTTTTCTTGGCCTCATTTTGCCCAATAATATGGCGGTCCAGATAAGCCACCATTTCTTTCGGTAGGAGACTGGGCACACGGCTATCAGTTGGCATCGGCGCCCTCCTTTTCAATGCTTTCTACAACAATGTTATGGTTGGTGTAAACGCAAATATCTGCAGCAATTTCAAGCGCCTTGCGCGCAATATCCGGCGCTGGAAGGTTTGTATTACCTTTTAAGGCCTTAGCTGCCGCCAGGGCAAAATTGCCACCGCTGCCGATGGCACAAACGCCATCTTCCGGCAAAATCACTTCACCGCCACCGCTGACAATCAGGAGTTCATCGCGGTCTGCCAAAATCAACAAGGCTTCCAGTTGACGGGTCATTTGGTCCGTCCGCCATTCTTTGGCCAGGGCCACTGCAGCCCGTACCAAATGGCCTCCGCAAGCTTCCAAATGCTGCTCAAATTTATCAAATAGGGTAAAGGCATCAGCCACGGACCCGGCAAAGCCGGCCAGCACCTGGTCCCGATAGAGTCGGCGCACTTTTCGTGCAGTACCTTTCATGATGGTGGTTTCCCCCATCGTGACTTGTCCGTCTCCGGCCAAAGCAACGCCGGCGTCTGTTTTGACGGCAACGATGGTTGTCGCATGAAATTGGGTCATTCTGTCATCTCATTTCTTATGTGCGCGAGGATGTGCCTGCAGGTATACGTCGCGTAAACGCGTTGCAGAAATCTTCGTATAAATCTGTGTTGTCGAAAGGCTCTCATGCCCTAAAAGTTCTTGAATCAACCGCAAATCGGCGCCATGGTCCAGCAGGTGGGTGGCAAAGCTGTGCCGAAAAGCATGGGGCGACACATGAAAGGTCAGGGCGCCTTTTTTAATGTATTCATCGGTTAAATAACCGACGCCGCGCCTGGTCAATCGCCTGCCAAGGTGGTTTAAAAATAAGGCTTCTTCCTCTGTATCCGTCAACAACTGCGGACGGCCTTTGTCAAGGTAGGCCATCACCGCTGCAAAGGCTTTGCGGCCCAAGGGCACCATGCGCTCTTTACGCCCCTTGCCCATGATTTTCAGGACCGGATAATCGGCAGCTCGGAGAACATCGCTGAGGTTTAAGGCTATCAATTCAGACACCCGCAAACCGGAGGCGTATAAGCATTCAAAGATGGCCGCATCGCGCAAGCCCAAAGGCGTCTGTTGCAAGTCCAAGCGATTTAAAAAGAGGCTCAGGTCTTTTTCAGGAATAGCGACCGGAAGATGCTTATCCTGCTTGGGACCGGTCAAGTCTTGCCATGGATTGTCAACAAGAAGCCCCTGGCCTGCCATATAACGATACCAGCTGCGAATGGCGGAGAGCTTCCGGGCCACAGTCGATTTTGCATAATCTTTTGTCCCTAATTCATAAAGGTACAAGCGAGCATCGGTATAGCTAACCCTTTCAAGGCTAAGCCCTTCTTGCTGAAGCCATGCCAAGTATTGTTCGAGATCCCGACGGTAGGCCTCCACTGTATTGGGAGACAAACGTCTGGTAAAGGCCAACTCGTCTAAAAAATGGGTCAATTGTTCAGCTGACAAGATTGTGCTCCTGTAAAAAAGTCTGTAAATCCGTCAATGCCCGTTCGGCATATTTCCCGCCGCGTTCTTTTTTATTGCGCACCCGTTTGGCCAAGGGGGGCAAGAGTCCAAAATTGATGTTCATTGGCTGGAAATTTTGTCCGTTTCCGCTGGTGATATAGGCCAATAAGGCTCCAATGGCAGTGGTTGCGGGAAAGGCTAAGGGGGCTTGCTCCAAGGCCAACCGCGCTGCGTTAATGCCCGCTACCAAGCCACCGGCAGTCGACTCAATATAGCCTTCCACCCCGGTCATCTGTCCGGCAAAGAGCAGGGACGGACGGGCTTTGAGCTGCCCAGTAGGCAGTAAGACCTGGGGCGAATTCATATAGGTGTTGCGGTGCATCACACCATAGCGAACAATTTCCGCATCGCGCAAGGCAGGAATTCTTTTTAGCAAGTCCTCTTGAGCCCCCCAGCGCATGCGCGTTTGAAAACCGACAATATTCATCAATTGTCCCTGCGCATCGTCATGCCGCAACTGCACCACGGCATAGGGCGTTTCACCGGTTGCCGGGTCAACCAGCCCGACCGGTTTCATCGGTCCAAACCGCAGCGTATCTCGGCCACGGGCTGCCATGGTTTCGATGGGCATACAGCCTTCAAAAAAAACTTCGTCTTCAAAATCTTTCGTTTCTGCCCAAGGTGCCTCTAACAGCGCCCGATAAAAATTGGCGTAAGTTGCTTCATCCATAGGGCAATTCAAATAATCTTCTGCCTGTCCCTTGTCATACCTGGATTGCCAAAAGGCATCTTCCATATGAATGGATTCTTTGCTAACGATAGGGGCCGCAGCATCGTAAAAGTATAATTGTTCAGCGCCGGTTAAGTCTTTCAAAGACGCTGAAAGGGCATCGGAGGTCAGAGGCCCTGAAGCCACAAGGGTGATGCCGTCTTCGGGAATCTCCCGTATTTCTTCACGCTGAAGGGTAATCAAAGGGTGTGTTTCAATCGCCTCGGTAATGGCCCTTTGAAAGCCCACCCGGTCCACCGCCAAAGCACCGCCGGCGCCGATGGCGTGAGCATCCGCCAGGCGCATGATAAGCGAACCAGCCCTGCGCAATTCTTCTTTTAACAGGCCGGCTGCATGGCCGAGGTCTTTTGCCCGCAGTGAGTTGGAACAAACCAATTCACCCAAATCACCGCTGTGATGTGCCGGTGTCATGGTCATCGGCCGCATTTCATACAAGGTCACGCCGATGCCGCGTTCAGCCAGTTGCCAGGCTGCTTCAGAACCGGCCAAACCGCCGCCGATAACCCTTACTTTATGCATCGTCAGCCTCTTTCTCTAATTTATAGTTACAGTCTTTGTTGCTGCACACAATGCGATGCGTACGCCGTGTGTTTTTTTCTACTAAGTAGCCGTCCTGACATTCGGGACATGGTTCACCTGTCGGTTTATCCCAACTGACAAAATCGCAATCCGGATAACGGCTGCACCCGTAAAAGATGCGCCCCTTCTTACTGCGGCGCTTCACCACATCTCCCTGGCCGCACTTGGGGCAAGTCACGCCGATTTTTTCCAATAAGGGCCTCGTATTGCGACAATCGGGAAAGCCTGAGCAAGCTAAAAATTTTCCATAGCGCCCCATTTTAATGACAAAGGGCTTACCACATTTTTCACAAATGATATCTGTTACTTCGTCTTCTATTTTAACATCGCCGATGTTTTCTTCCGCTTTTTCCAAGTGGGGCTCAAAAGCCTGCCAAAAGGTCCGGATTACGTCTTTCCAATACCGGTCCCCTTTTTCCACATCGTCCAACTCAGACTCTAATTCAGCGGTAAAATCAACGTTAATGGTATCGCCGAAATGAGTGACCAAGAGGTCATTGACCAATTCACCGGCTTCTGTCGGATAGAATTGCTTATTTTCCCGGACCACATAATTGCGGCCGGTGATCGTTTCAATAATCGCCACATACGTTGACGGGCGCCCAATGCCTAACTCTTCCATTGTTTTGATCAGAGAGGCTTCATTATAACGTGCCGGGGGCTGGGTGAAGTGCTGTTTCGGCTCATGTTTTTCTAGGGTCACCGAATCCCCTTCGTTGAGTTCGGGCAAGAGGTCATCATCTTTTTTATCTTTATTGAGGTCCTGCTCCACTTTTAAGTAACCGTCGAAGAGAATCACGCTGCCCGATGCCCCGAACGTATATGGCCCACTTTGAATAGATGCGGATGTTTGTTGCACTTCCGCCGCAGCCATTTGGCTGGCCATAAACCGCGTCCATATTAAGTGGTATAGCTTATATTGTTCATTGGTCAAGTAGGGCTTTATCTCTTTTGGCGACCGCAAGGCTGAGGTCGGTCGGATGGCTTCATGAGCATCTTGAACGTTCCCGCCAGCTTTCACAGCGCGGGGGCTACCGCCCAGATACTGTTTGCCATAGGAGGATTCAATCAACCCGCGCGCCTCATCTCGTGCAGCGTCCGAGATGCGAACCGAGTCGGTACGCATATAGGTAATCAGCCCGACTGAGCCGGTCTTGCCCAGGGCTACCCCTTCATACAAGCCTTGAGCAATGCGCATGGTCTTACGGGCAGTATAATTGAGCCGGCGCGATGCTTCCTGTTGCAATGAACTGGTTGTAAACGGGCGTGGCGGATTTTTTTTGCGTTTGCTGCGCTTTACCTGCTGCACCTCATAGGTGGCCTGGTCCAAATCATTGAGAATGGCTTGCATGGCTTCTTCGTTGGCCACTTCCGCCTTTTTGCCCTTTATTTTGGCCAGTTTGGCAGAGAAAGAATCGCCTTTCACGGTTTTAAACTGAGAGGTCAAAGACCAGTACTCTACCGGCTCAAAATTATTGATTTCCTCTTCCCGCTCACAGATGAGTCGCAAGGCCACAGATTGAACGCGCCCTGCCGAAAAGCCTTTTTTCACCTTTCGCCACAACAAGGGGGAGAGCTTATAGCCAACAATACGGTCCACCACCCGACGCGCTTGTTGGGCATCCACCAGATCCATATCAATGGTCCGCGGTTCATGAACCGCTTCCTGAACTGCATCTTTGGTAATTTCATTAAAAGTAATCCGGCATTTATCCCCGTCATCCAAGCCCAATTGATGCGATAAGTGCCAGGCAATGGCTTCACCTTCACGGTCAGGGTCACTGGCAAGGTATATTTTATTGGCTTTTTTGGCCGCTTTTTTTAAATCGGCAATGATTGGCCCCTTACCACGAATGGTGATGTATTTCGGAGTAAAGTCATTATCTATATCAACGCCAAGTTGGCTTTTTGGTAAATCTCTCACGTGACCCATGGAAGCAACGACTTGATAATGGCCGCGTCCAAGAAATTTTTCAATGGTCTTCGCCTTAGCCGGAGATTCCACAATCACTAAGTTTTTCGCTCGTTTTGCCATTTACACACCTACCTACATTGATCTTTTTTTATATTGACGGCCCGGTAATTCATCGACAAGGCCTTCTATCATAAGAAGGCTTAATGTAGCTGTCAATTCTTCAACAGGCATCTCTAATTCCTCTAGCAAGTATTCCAAAGAAACCGGCACCGCACTGAGCGCCCCCATAATGGGCGCCGCTTGCGGATGATTCGCCGCCGGCGCTTTGGCCTTGTCTTCCTCATCAAATAAGCTGCGCTGACCGTATTCTTCTAAGATATCATTCGCATCACAAACCATCTTGGCCCCATCTTTGATTAACCTCAGGCACCCTTCTGATTGAGGGCTGGTAATCATTCCGGGAACAGCAAAAACATCACGACCGTTATCCAAGGCCAGATTAGCGGTGATTAAAGCACCGCTTTTGGCGGCCGCTTCTACTACAACCAAGCCTTCACATAAACCGGCAATGATGCGATTGCGACGTGGAAAATGATGCGGTTTCGGTTCTGCCCCTAAGGGAAAAGAAGTGATAATGGCGCCTGTTTGATGGGCAGCCACGCGTTTATATAAGGGAAGATTTTCTCGCGGATAAACCCGATCAATGCCCGTTCCCAACACACCAATCGTTCCGCCGCCGCCTTCTAAAGCGCCTTCATGCGCCTTGGCATCAATTCCCCTGGCCAGCCCACTAACCACCACGCAATTTTCAATGGACAATTCGGCCGCCAATCGTTCGGCCACTTCTTTTCCGTAGTAAGTGGCTTTGCGGCTGCCGACCATGGCCAAATGGAGTTTTTCAGGCGCCAATCGCCCGCGGCAATATAAAAGAGCCGGCGGATCATAGAGACCCTCCAGCGCAACCGGATATTCGGCATCGCCGCGGAAGATCAATTGAATGTCGCGCTCCTGAAGCCATTGCGCGCGCAAGGATAAGTCCGCTTTTTGCCGAATGGTAAAGTATTTTTCCCATATTTGGGCCGGTATATCCGGGTAGTGTTCTTTGAAAAAGGAGAGTGGTGCCTGCCAGACGGTTTCAGCCGGCCACTGGTCCCGCAGATCTGCGACCGTCTGACTCCGATATTCACCTAAAGCTTGATGGACAACCGTCCAAACACTCCTATCGTACACGGCCACCCCTCCTTTTTTACCTATTAAAATTGTAACACTTGAAGAAAAAATTGTATATAGCTAAGGTGGACACTTTTCTAAATAGTCAAATTTTTACTTTTTATTGATAATCCGCCCGTTCCGGCCAAGGGCAGAGCTCGCCAACAGGACACTTTCCGCAAAGGGGGGTTCGAGCTTTACAGGGCCCTCTACCATGCCAGATGAACCAATGGTGACTGTCACACCAGAGTGATGGCGGCAGGCTTGCCGTCACCTGTTGTTCAACGCCGACAACCGTTTTATGATGGGCAAAACCCAAGCGGTTGGTCACCCGAAAGACGTGCGTGTCAACTGCAAATGCCGGTTCATGAAAGGCGTTGCAGAGGACAACATTTGCTGTTTTTCGGCCAACGCCGGCCAGCTTTTCCAGCTTTGTTCGGTCGGCAGGCACTTGGCCTTGGTGTTCGGACACCAGCATATGACAGGTTTTCAGGATATTTTTGCTCTTTGAGCGATATAAGCCGATGCTGGCAATTTCTTTAGCCAGCGCTTCTTCCGTCAACTGCAAAAAATCAGTCGGACCGGGATATTTTTGAAACAGGGTTTCCGTCACCATATTGACCCGCACATCGGTTGATTGTGCCGATAAAATCGTAGCAATCAACAACTCAAATGGATTCTTAAATCGCAAACCTGAACCGATATCGCCGTATTCTTCTTTTAGTATTTCTAAAACAGCCCATTCGCGCTCCGTCATAAAATCTCCTTTATCAAAAATAAAAGCTGCACCACACTCTTAGAGGCGGTGCAGCGCAGTTTAAACAGTGGCCAATTTTTGAATCGCCTGCTCAGGGATAATCAGCCGGGTATGCTCAGATAAATAGGCGCGCGAAAATCGGGTCCTATTGCCGTACTCTAAGAGGTGGCCCAAAACGCTGCCGTCTAAAGCCCCCATATCCCCGAACAGCAAATAATAAACGCCATCCTTGCCCTGGTAGACTTGGCTGTCTGCGGAATAAAAGCCATCCAGCAGGTGAGCCGTTTCGATCACATGCTCCAAGCTCTCAAATTCGTATATCGTCACGAGATCATCCTCAATTGCATTGATATACCGGTCTAAATTTTGATGCCCAGCTTCTTCAGATGATGCCGCCGGCGCATCCATTTCAAGGGCCGAGTCCAAATCAGAAACTTTAGTGATGGTCATAATCATGCTTTCCCCGGAAATCGGATAAGCTTCAACCATCAACTGGCTGTCTTGGCGCACCTCAAAGCCGCAATCTTTATTGGCTTTTTCCAAGATCTCCTGAAACAGTTCTTGGGCTTGAGGATTATAAGGGGCCAAATCCCATTTTTTTAGAGCCCGCAAATTCAAGTCTTCCTGGCTAATAATAATTTGCAGCTTATCGTCGCTTAAACGTTTAAATTTCATTACGGACACCTCCAAGGAGACTGTCAAGTTTGATTATCCCTAGTATATCTGCGAAAAATTACTTGTCAAGACATTTTATGCCTTATTTCAAACCTCTTCTCGGCGCGCAAAGGGCAATTGCGCCTGAGCATTCAATCTCAAGTCGCTGGTTTCGCCGCGAAGCGCCTGATAATACGCCGCCGTGCCAATCATGGCGGCATTGTCCGTACAATAGGACAGAGGCGGGCAATAAAAGGTCATCCCCCTGGCCGCGCAACCACTTGCCAAGGCCTCGCGTAAAGCGCTGTTGGCAGCTACACCGCCGGCCAAGAGCAGGGTCTGAATCTGCTCCTTTTCTGCTGCGGCAAAGGTTTTGTCACAAAGGGCATCGACCACAGCCGCTTGAAAGGAAGCGGCCACATCGGCAACATTGATGGTCTTCCCCTTCATTTTTTCTTGGTTCAAATAATTCAACACCGCGCTCTTTAAGCCACTAAAACTAAAATCATAGGGGTTATCCAAATGGGCACGAGGAAAGGCAATGGCCTCTGGGTTCCCCTGGCGCGCTAAGCGATCAATCTCCGGCCCACCCGGATAGGGCAAGCCCAGGGCCCGCGCCACCTTGTCGAAGGCCTCACCGGCCGCATCATCTTTGGTCTGCCCCAGGGTCATATAATCCCCATGTTCCTGTATTTTTAAAATATTGGTATGGCCACCGCTGACCACCAAGCATAGGGCCGGCAGCTGAATATCCGGATTGGCCAAAAAATTGGCATAAATATGCCCTTCAATATGATGTATACCCAAAAGCGGTTTTTTTATTGCATAGGCCAAGGCTTTTGCCGTTGAGACGCCAACCAGGAGGGCCCCTACCAAGCCGGGTCCGTAGGTCACGGCAACGGCGTCAAGCGCCTGAAAAGACAGCCCTGCCTCTTCCATAGCTGCATCTATCAAGGCATTGATGTAGGTTATATGTTGGCGAGAAGCCACTTCCGGTACAACTCCCCCAAACTTCTGGTGAATCCGAATCTGGCTGCTGACCACATTGGCTAAAATGTCCTTACCGTCACGAACGACAGCTACCGCCGTTTCATCACAGGACGACTCAACGGCTAATATCGTCATACTCATCTTGCATCTCCCGTTCATAGATATAGGCGTCCACATCGCCGTAATATTTTTTCCGCACAGACCGGCGTACAAAACCATTTTTTTCATACAAGCCAACCGCAGCAGCATTTGTTGCAGCCACTTCCAAAAAAAATTTCAGAACGCCTTGCTGATAAAGCTGCGCCATACCAGCTTTCAGCAAGGCCTCACCATAACCGTTTTGCCTGTAGTCCGGCAAAACGGCCAAGCGCCACAACTCGCCCTCATCCAATACATACTGAAAAAGAACATAACCAACGGGCTGGTCCCCATCATAGGCGGCCAGCGCCAAATGGCTGTCTTCTGCCGCTAAGGCTGGGCCAAGACTGGCAGACCCCCATGGCTGGACAAAGGTTTGCGCCTCTATTTCTGCCAAAACCGGTCCGTCCTGGTCAGTGCAAATGCGTAGGTCAATCATACAGGCACTCGCCTGGATGAGATTTTTCCCAGTTTAAGACGGCCTCTGATTGTCGCAGATAATACGGTTCAACCGTCAAATAGCTCTTGCCCTTACCCACCTTTAGATCTGCTTCGGCCAGTTCCGCCAAAACGCCGGCACGAACATACCGGTTTAGTCCTTGGGCAAACAAGGGCTTTCCGGTCCATTGAGCGGTAATTGCTTCCGCATAAACATCGACGCCGTCCCCGCAAAAAAGAACATTCGGCGCTTCAAATAAGCCTGCCAGCAATTCACTTAAGGCAACTGCTTGCGGTTGCGATTGGCGATAGATGCGGTCGCCGTCAGCCTTGTAGACACAGGTATAAACTTCCTTCCGGCGGGCATTTAAAATTGGGCAAATGATGCCCATGTGGGGAACCTGGCCGGCCGCTAAAACATCCAGCGTGGTCTTAACGACAATGGGCACCTGCAGCCCTTGGGCCAAGCCCTTTGCCGTTGCCAATCCGATCCGCAGCCCGGTAAAGGAGCCCGGCCCACAGGTGGCTGCAAGGCCTTCGATTTCCGCAATATCAATACCACTCAGGGTCAAGGCCCGGTCAACCATAGGCATCAACTGTTCCGAGTGGGTCAAACCGGTGTTGAGGGTGACTTCCGCGCAAATTTTCCCAGCGGCCAAAACCGCCACAGATGCTGTATTAACAGCCGCGTCCAGCGCCAAAATTCGCATCACTTGTCCCTCCTTTGCAAAATATCCGCATGGCCCTGTACCTGGTAAGTCAGCTCACGCCCTGCACCGCAATAGCTTAGGGTCAGGATTAGGGCGTCTTCCGGCAAGTAGCCTTCCAAGCGCTCCGGCCATTCAACCACCGTCACCCCGTCTCCTTCAAAGAGCTCAGGAAGGCCCAAATTTTCAGCCTCTGCCGGATCTTCTAGCCGATAAGCGTCAATATGATATAGGGGCAGACGCCCGCTGTGATATTCTGAAATAATAACAAACGTAGGGCTAGTGACCTCTTCTATGACACCTAAGCCCTTAGCCAAGCCCTGGGTCCAGGTGGTTTTCCCGGCGCCCAGGTCACCCTTGAGCAAGATAACATCGCCGGGCCGCAAAACTGCGGCCAAATCTTGTGCCACTGCGCGCATTTCAGATGGATTGGATAATTGCATAAATGCCTCCTATAAAAAAGAGGTGTTTCAGTAAACTGAAACACCCTTATCATGGGCCCACCTGGCATCGAACCAGGGACCGCCCGGTTATGAGCCGGATGCTCTGCCGCTGAGCTATAGGCCCGTATTACGGGGACTGGCCCCGCAAATGCAATAAAAATTATAACAAGTCTAAAGATACTAGTCAAGGTAATCCTTTAACTTACGGCTACGACTGGGATGCCGTAGTTTGCGCAAGGCTTTGGCCTCAATTTGGCGAATACGCTCACGGGTCACGCCAAATTCCTGGCCCACTTCTTCTAAGGTGCGCGAACGGCCATCGTTCAAACCAAAACGCAGCCGCAGAACTTTTTCTTCACGTGGTGTTAAGGTTTCCAGAACTTCTTCCAGCTGCTCTTTAAGCAATATATAACTGGCAGCTTCATCAGGGGCCTGCGCCTCTTCATCTTCTATGAAATCACCCAGGTGGCTATCTTCTTCTTCACCGATTGGGGTTTCAAGGGAAACCGGTTCCTGAGCCACTTTTTGAATTTCACGAACGCGTTCAGGCGTTAATTCCATAATTTTCCCGATTTGTTCCGGCGTGGGATCTGTCCCCAACTCTTGCAGCAATTGGCGCGATACCCGCACCAGCTTATTGATGGTTTCAACCATGTGCACCGGAATGCGAATGGTCCGTGCCTGGTCAGCAATGGCCCGAGTGATGGCCTGACGAATCCACCAAGTGGCATAGGTGCTAAACTTAAAGCCCTTGGTGTAGTCAAATTTTTCAACGGCCTTTAAAAGCCCCAGATTTCCCTCCTGGATCAGGTCCAAAAAGAGCATCCCGCGCCCGACATACCGCTTGGCAATGCTGACCACCAACCGCAAATTTGCTTCCGCCAGTTCATTTTTAGCGGTCACATCACCATCCTGCATGCGTTTGGCCAGTTCAACCTCTTCTTCAGCCCGCAACAAGGGAACCCGGCCTATTTCTTTTAAATACATCCGTACCGGGTCATCAATACCCACATCATCCGGAACGCTTAAATCAATCTCAACTTCCTTGGATTCTTTCTCTTCGTCTTCAAGGGCAGCTGCGTCCGGCTCTTCATCCGGATGCTCCATCTCCTCGCCATCTTTAAGATCCACGCCAAATTGATTAAGCTGTTCAAAGAGCATGTCCATTTCTTCCGTAGACAGCTCCATCTTTTCTAAAGCGTCTCCGATTTCCTCGTAAGTGAGTTCACCTTTTTTCTGACCGAGCGCCAAAAGTTTGGAAATCGCATCACTTATTTTATCGGTATTTTTGCGTTCCTTTTTTACATCCGGCATAAACTAGGTCTCCCTTCTCGGCCCATCTTCCAATAATTTTTTCTCAATCAGCAACGCCTCCAGCTGATCCAATATTTCACGCGTACAGTCATCGTCCCCATCCGGACAACGGTTTAATGCCTGCAGCCCCCTTGCATATTGTGCTTCCAAGTCAGCTAATCTCTGCTCTGTCAGCAATTGATTAAAGTGTCGGTCTTTTTTCTCCGACGGGATATGTGCCTCAAGATAGGCCAAGGCATTCGCCAAGCCTTCGGAAAACCGGGCGTCAAGAGCGCCGACCGACACTTGTCCGTATTTTTCATATCCTGCTCTCAATGTTTGATATAAACTTTTTGCGTCATTATCAAACAAAGAAGCATCTCCACAAGAAGCCACAGATGAAAAATTTTTCGGATTATCCACCAAATAAGCCAAAAGCAGCCATTCACGACCTGTGATAACCGGTTTAGGCAGTTCATCTGGCAGCGCCTCTTCCGGTTCAGAAGGCCGCCGACGTTGATACCGATGGCTATAGCGGTACTCTTCTTTCACCACTTGCTCGGATAAGTCTAAAAAGTCTGCAATGATGCGAAAAGCGTGGTCTTTTTCTGCCGGCGTCCGATAGTGGTCCACAGTTGGCAAAATTTCCGCCAATAGATGCATCTGCACTTCAATACGCGATAAATCGGCCTGGTCCGCCAAGGCCTGCAAGCGGAAGGACAAGCCTTCCGGCGCCGTTTCCACAAGGGCTTCAAAGGCTGCCTTCCCTTGCGCCGCTAAAAATTCATCCGGATCCTGACCCTTTGGAAAACGCAGCACGCGAACCCGTCCGCCAAGTGTTTCAATCCGCTCAATGCTTTTTAGGGTGGCACGAATGCCCGCTGCATCGCCGTCAAAGGCGGTTACGAACTGATAGGTGTACCTCAGCAGCCGCTTGATTTGCGCATCGGTCAGCGCTGTGCCTAAGGGAGCCACCGCATTGTCAATGCCGTTTTGATGGCAGGCCAGGACATCCATATAGCCTTCCACCACCACAACCCGGTCCTTATCCCGGATGGCATCTTTCGCCAGATACAGCCCATATAATTCTGAGCCCTTATGGTAGAGGGAAGTTTCTGGAGAATTCAGGTACTTTTGAGGCGCCGCATCTTTTTCCAAAATGCGCCCGCCAAAAGCGACAACGTGACCCTGGGCATTGCGAATTGGAAAGATCAACCGATCGCGAAAGCGGTCATACAAGTTTCCTGTTTTCGCGCTGCGCCCGCTTAAGCCGAGCTGGATCAACTCATCGGCGCTGACCCCCTGACGCTGTAGCGCACGGGTCATATGGTCCCAGCCGGGCAAGCAAGCGCCCAATTCAAACCGCTCCTCAATGGCCCCTTGAACGCCGCGGCCTGTTAAATAATCGCGGATGACCGGCGACCGGCCATCGGCCAAAACCGACCGATAGAAGCGACAGGCTTTTTCATTGACTTCTTCCAAACGTTTGCGTTGGCGCAAGGCCGCTTTCTTTTCCGGACTCATGTCAGGCTCCGGAACCGCGACACCGGTTTCCTTGGCCAAGCGTCGCACCGCCTGTGGAAAACTAAGGTGCTCCATTTCCATCAAGAATTTGAAGGCATTCCCCCCGGCCCCACATCCGAAGCAATGAAAAATCCGTTTTTGGGGGGACACCGAAAAAGAAGGCGTCTTTTCATTATGAAAGGGACAAAGGCCCGTAAAATTGGCACCGCTGCGTTTTAAGGATACATAACGAGAAATAAGCGCCACAATATCAACGCGCTCACTGACTTCATCAATGATTTCCTGGGGAATCAGTCCCCGATTCTCCGACACGATGAGTCCCCCTCTCGGTTTTTGCCGTGAAAAAATCTCCGCAGGACAGGCCTCCGGAGAAGTTATCCACTTCACCTTTATCATTGGTAAAGTATTATTTTAGCATACATTTTAGGTTTTCACAACTGTTTCCGCTAGAGGCCGATAAAAGAACGCGGCAAGGTCAGATCCTTGAAAAGCGCAATGCAAAAATTATCCGTCATACCGGAAATATAATCGGCCACCCCTTGCTCCCGGCCATCCAAGGCCGCCAGCTGCTGGTAAAAGGTGGGCATCTTTTCCGGATGCTTCATATAATAGGAGAAGAGAAAATCCACCACAAAGCTGGCCCTCTCCCTTTCTTTTTGGCAAACGTCACCGGTATAGACCGCCTTGAACAAAAAAGCCCGCAGCCCGGTAAGCGCCCGATGAACAGGCTCACTGAATGAAAGCTTTGGCAATCCGCCATCCGGCCTAAAATCCAAGTGTAAGCCCTCTTGGACCAGGTCTTCCACTAGGGTAGTCAGCCGTTCCGACAGGCTGTGCCCCAATACATTGGTATAGGCGTCAGGCAGGTCGGCCTCGCTTAACAAGCCTGCCCGGACGGTATCGTCAATATCGTGTTGCACATAGGCAATTTTATCCGCAAAACGGATAATTTGCCCTTCCAGAGTCATCGCCTCTCCGGCAGCTGAAAAGCCACTGTGGTGCAGCACCCCGTCTAAAACTTCCTGAGTAAGGTTTAGACCCCGGCGGTCACCGTGTGCCTCTATGCGTTTTAAAACGCGCAGGCTGTTTTCATTGTGCTTAAAGCCTGTTTTTATGCGGCGGTTTAAAACTTCCTCCCCGCAATGGGCAAACGGCGTATGACCAACATCATGGGCCAGCGCAATGGCTTCAATGAGGTCCAGGTTCAAATTTAAAGCCCGACCGATGGTTTTAGCGATTTGATTCACTTCCAGCGTATGGGTCAGCCGCGTGCGGTAATGATCGCTTCCCGGAGAAATAAAGACTTGGGTTTTATGCTTTAACCGTCGAAAGGCTTTGGAGTGAATAACCCGATCCCGGTCCCGCATATACGCCGTGCGAATTGGATCTTCCGCCTCCGGCCGTTCACGCCCTAGGCTGTCTGCTGCACAAGCCGCCAAAGGCGACAAATTTTCCTTTTCCTGAAAAAGAATGTTTTCTCGTATGTTCATGGGTCACCTTCTTTCCAAGGACAATACCAAAACGCAACTGTGACGGAAATCACAGTTGCGTTCAATATACAATTATTTGCGCGGCGCTTTAATTTGTGCCTGTGCCGCAGCGACAATGGCGATTGGCACACGGTAGGGTGAGCAGCTGACAAAGGTCAGGCCGGCTTCGTGACATTTGGCCACGGATGCCGGGTCGCCACCATGTTCCCCGCAAATGCCGAATGAAATCCCCGGTTTAACACCGCGGCCTTTTTGAACAGCCAGGGCCACCAACTCGGCCACATGGTCATCCAGGACAGCAAAGGGATTTTCTTTGAGGATTTTCTTTTCCAGATAAATCGGCAAGAATTTCCCTTCCGCATCGTCGCGGCTGAAGCCCAGGGTCGTTTGTGTTAAGTCGTTGGTCCCGAAGGTGAAGAAATCACAGTGCTCGGTCAACTTGTCGCAGCCCAGGCAAGCCCGCGGCAATTCCAGCATGGCACCGACTTTGTAGGGAATCTCAATGCCCTGTTCCGCACTGACGGCCTTGGCCACGTCATCAATTTCAGCCCGTAAAATTTCAACTTCTTTTTGGTCAATCACCAAAGGAATTTCAATTTCAACATGAATATCTTTGCCTTCTTTGAGCAATTGTGCCGTCGCATTTAAAATGGCTCTGGCTTGCATCCGGTAGACATCCGGATAGGTAACCCCCAGGCGGCAGCCACGATGTCCGAGCATGGGGTTGGCCTCATGCAGGGCACGCACCTTGCGCAAGAGGACCTCTTTTTCTTCAATAGCGCCTGCATCGGCCCCGGTGTGTTTCATGTCGTTGATTTCCAACATCAGTTTTTCCATGTTCGGCAGGAATTCATGCAAGGGCGGGTCCAAGAGACGAATGGTCGTCGGATGACCGGCCATGGCATCCAAAATGCCGACAAAGTCTTCCTGCTGGAATTTCAGCAAATGTTCCAGCGGTGCCCGACGTTCTTCAAGGTTCTCTGCTAAAATCATTTGCTGAACATACGGCAGCCGTTCCACTTGCATAAACATGTGCTCGGTACGGCAGAGGCCAATTCCTTTGGCGCCAAATTCCAAGGCCTTTCTGGCATCAGCAGGGGTATCCGCATTGGCGTGAACGTTCATGCCGCCTTCTTCAGCCACTTCTGCACACCAGTCGAGGATCTGTTGGAAATAGCTGCTGATAACCGGCGGAATAACCGGCACTTCCCCTTTGATCACATTACCGGTAGACCCGTCAATGGTAATGATATCTCCATCTGTCAAAGTCAAATCGCCAACGCTAAGGGTCTTCTTGTCCAAGTCCACCTTAATGCCGTCACAACCGCAAACGCAGGGTGTCCCCATGCCACGGGCCACAACTGCTGCATGGGAGGTCATCCCACCGCGGCTGGTCAAAACGCCTTGCGCCATGACCATACCGTGAATATCATCCGGGGTGGTTTCGTTGCGCACCAGGATGACTTTTTCACCGCTTTTACCGCGTTCTTCAGCTTCATCAGCCGTAAAGACAATGGCCCCGGCTGCAGCACCGGGAGAGGCCGGCAGACCTTTGGTCAGAACGTCCAGGTCGGCTTTCGGATCAATAGAGGGGTGCAAGAGTTGATCCAGCTGATAAGCATCAATCCGTGCAATGGCTTCATCGCGTGTGATAAAACCTTCCTGAACCATTTCAACGGCACAGCGTACAGCCGCTTGCGTGGTGCGCTTGGCGTCACGGGTTTGCAAAATAAAGAGAGACCCGTTTTCAATGGTAAATTCAATGTCCTGCATGTCTTTGTAATGGTTTTCCAAAAGCGAGCAGGTTTCTGTAAATTGTTTAAAGGCTTGCGGCAATTCCTTATCCAGTTCAGAAATATGATGGGGGGTACGAATCCCGGCCACCACGTCCTCGCCTTGGGCATTGATCAAATATTCACCGTATAATTCACGGACACCGGTTGCCGGGTTACGGGTAAATGCAACCCCGGTGCCGGAGGTATTGCCCATGTTCCCGTAAACCATCGATTGAACGTTAACTGCGGTACCGATATCGTCCGGAATGCGGTTGATTTGACGATAAACAATGGCCCGAGGGTTGCCCCAGCTTTCAAAAACCGCGGAAATGGCCAAAATCAGTTGTTCTTTAGGCTCTTGCGGGAAGTCTTGGCCGGCTTCTTTCTTGACCAATTCTTTATATTTTTCAATCAATGTGCGCAAGTGGTCCGGGTTTAATTTATAGTCCACATCAACGCCCTGATCTTCTTTGACCCGTTCCAAAATCTGGTCAAATTTGTACCCGTCAATGCCCATAACCACGTTCGCATACATTTGAATAAAACGACGGTAGCAGTCTAAGGCAAAACGTTCGTCTTCTGTTAAGGCCGCAAAGCCTTGAACGGTTTTATCGTTTAAACCAAGGTTTAAAACCGTATCCATCATACCGGGCATGGAGATGGCCGCACCGGACCGAACAGAAACCAATAAAGGGTTTTTGTCATCGCCAAACAGTTTGCCCGTTTGTTCTTCAACCGTCTTTAAATTTTTCCATACCTCATCCAGCAAGCCTTCCGGCAATTGGTTGCCCTGATTGAAAAAGTCATTGCAGGCTTCTGTGGTAATGGTCATCCCCTGGGGAACCGGTAAGCCGATTCGCGTCATTTCTGCCAAATTGGCCCCCTTGCCGCCTAAAAGAGCGCGCATATCCTTGGAGCCTTCTTTAAATAAATAAACATATTTTTTACTCAATGATATTATCCCCTCTGCTATAATATATTTGTAAGATGACATTGGCAGTTTCTTCAACAGCTTTATGTGAAACATCAATAATCGGACAACCGATGCGTTTCATGATTTTTTCGGCATGGTCAATTTCTTCAAAAATACGCGCCATGTCCGTATAATCGCTTCCGCCGACAACGCCCAAACTCAGCAGGCGCTCGCGGCGAATATTGCCCAAGACATCCGGGCGAATGGTTAAACCCACAATTCTATTTTTAGGCACTTCAAAAAGCTTTTCACTAACCTTTACCTGTGGCACCAAAGGCAAGTTGGCCACCTTTAAGCCACGGTAGGCCAAATACATGGACAGTGGTGTTTTTGAGGTTCTGGAAACACCAATCAGCACCAAGTCCGCCAATTTTAACCCGGTCGGATCTTTACCGTCATCATACTTGATGGCAAATTCAACCGATTCAATCTTCTTAAAGTAAGATTCATCCATGCGTTGAACAAGGCCCGGCTGCCCTTTCGGCTGCTCACCGGTCATGCTCCCAATTGCCTGAAAGGGCAAGGCCAAAACATCGACAAAGGGTATTTTGCGCTGCATGCAGTAATCCCGAATGAAATCGCTTAATTCTTTTACCACAAGGGTGTACATCAAAATGCTCTTTTCGGTGTCAATCTTATCCAAGACCTGAGCCAAGTAGTCAATATCCTCCACAAACGGAATGGGTTTGTAGTGAAAAGAGACATCCGGAAACTGGTTTGCGGCAGCCCTGGCCACATATTGTGCCGTTTCACCCAGGGAGTCGGACAGCAGGTAGATGGTATAATCACGCATCTCACTCATGAGCCTCACCCCCGGTATAACCATAACCGATGTCTACAAAGGCCCTGGCAACATTGGTTTTGGTAAAGCGGCCGATGACCTCATACTGGTCCTCGCCCAGCTTTTTAACCACCGGCAACCCGTCAATTTCATGATGGGTCAGCTTGCGAGTCGCCATCCAAAGGCTTTCCTCCGGCGTCGTCATAATAATGTTCGGCATTCGAGTCATCACAACCCCTACCGGCACGGCATGCATATCCGTATTGCCGACAGCCAGTTTCAATAAATCTTTACGTGATAAAACCCCCTCCAACAAGCCGCCTTCACTCACCACAAAGAGCGTCCCGATATTGTTCATAAATAAGGAGACCAGGGCATCGTATGCAGAAGATCGCTCATCCAGCACCACCGGAACGCTTTGATATTCGCCAACGGTCAGCTCGACCATGCGCATATAAACATCATAACCGTGTCGATTTTCATTATAATAATAACCGACACGCGGTCGCGCTTCCAGGAGCCCCAGCTGACTCAAAAAAGTTAAGTCACTGCGCAAAGCCGCCCGGGTTGTCCCCAGTTTGTCGGCAATATCATCACCGGTAATTGGGCTGGTTTCTTTAACAATGGACAATATTTGCGTCTGTCTGTCGTTAAGTTGTATAACCGTTTCCTCCCTTCTTGTGGCCTTTGCGTTTATTATGACTTAATTTGACGCCTTTTTCAAGTCATTTTTGCCCACAATTAAGATTATTTGCGCTTTAATCTTTCCTTTAACCAGCATTCCGGCTTCTGATGAGCTTTAAATCACAAAAGGGCCGCTCACAATTTTGTGAGCGGCCCTTTTGTAAAGCCTCGTATTTTTCTGCTAGGACAATTTGCGCTTATGACCGGAAATTATCGTATTGCAGGGCTTGACCATAATCTTTTTCCTTTAAGAAGCCAATGACGGTCTGCAAGTCGTCAATTTTTTTACCGCTGACGCGGATTTTATCATCCATAATTTGCGTCTGCACTTTCAGCTTAGTGTCTCGAATGTCTTTGCTGATTTTTTTCGCCAAGTCTTTGTCAATGCCCTGCCGGATGGTGATGTCCTGTTTTACCCGGCCACCGGAGGGTTCAACCTTGCCGTAGACCATGTTCTCAATGGGGACACCACGACGGATAAACTTGGATTGAAGGACGTCCACCACACTTTTCATGCGCATGTCGTCATCGGCGTTCAAGTGAATGATATCGCCATCAACATTAATCTCTGTTTTAGCGCCTTTAAAGTCATACCGGTTACCGATTTCTTTTAAGGTCTGGTTCACTGCATTGTCCACTTCTTGGGCATCGACTTGGGAAACGATGTCAAAGCTTGCATCTTTAGCCATAATTACCTCCTAAAAATCAATCTGTTTGGGAACGCGAGGGAAGGGAATCACATCACGAATATTTTTCATACCGGATAAATACATGAGCAAGCGTTCAAAGCCGACGCCAAAGCCGGCATGAGGGGTCCCGCCGAAACGGCGCAAGTCTGAATACCAGCGGTAATCGGCTGCTGACATGCCATTGGCCTGTAAGCGCGCCTGCAGAAGGTCAAGCCGCTCTTCCCGCTGGCTGCCGCCGATGATCTCACCGATACCCGGCACCAAGAGGTCCACCGCCGCAACGGTTTTGTCGTCTGCATTCCGCCTCATGTAAAAGGCCTTGATTGCTTCCGGGTAATCGGTCACAAAAAGGGGGCCCCCAACCACTTCATCGGTCAAATACCGTTCATGTTCGGTCTGTAGGTCCAGGCCCCAGGCAACCGGATAGCTGAAAGGATGGCCGCTTTTTTCTAAAATGGCGATGGCTTCATCATAGGTCATGCGCGAAAAGCCGGCGGTCTGCACAGCCGTCAAGCGGTCAATCAAGCCTTCATCAATGCGGTCGTTAAAAAAGGCCAGTTCGTCGGCTGCTTCGGTTTGGACCGCAATGATCATCTGACGGATAAAATCTTCCGCCAAGGCGATAAGGCCATCTAAATCACAAAAGGCACATTCCGGTTCAATCATCCAAAATTCAGCGGCGTGGCGAGCGGTATTGGAATCTTCCGCGCGGAAGGTCGGACCGAAGCTGTACACATTTTTAAAGGCATGGGCAAAGGCTTCAGCATTCAACTGACCGCTTACCGCCAAATTTGCCGGACGGCCAAAAAAGTCCTGGGTGTAATCAAGCGCTTGCGGTGGCTCTGCGGCCAAGGCCTCAAGGTCTAGGTTGGTGACTTGGAACATTTCACCGGCGCCTTCCGCATCGCTGGCGGTTAGAATCGGTGTGTGCACCTGCACAAAACCACGCTCATGAAAATACCGGTGTACCGCAAAGCTTAAAAGACTGCGCAGGCGGAATACAGCTTGAAAGGTATTGGTGCGCGGTCGCAAATGGGCAAGGGACCGTAAATATTCAAAGCTGTGTCGTTTCTTTTGCAGGGGGTAGGTCTCATCAACCGGACCGACCACCTCCAGGGCAGAGACTTGAAGCTCTACCGGTTGCTTGGCCTGAGGGGTTGATACCAGAAGGCCGCTTGCCCGTACCGCCGTCCCGGTTAGCAGGTGGTTGTCCGCTGGGGCGGCCTCTGTTCCGGGCTTATAAACGAGCTGGAGGCCCTTCTGGCAGCTGCCGTCGGTTAATTCAATAAAACCGACGCTTTTACCGCTGCGATGGGTGCGAACCCAGCCTTCCACGGTGATGTTCTGCTCCAGCAAGGCATCCGCCTCCCGGTAAATATCTGCTATTGAAGCGTTCATGGCGCCTCCTATTCCAGTGAAATACGGCCAATAGCGCCGTTTCTGTAATCTTTTAACAAGAGGGCGGCTGTTTTCCGATCGTCTACCCGGCCGCCGCTGATGAGGGCCCCGCGCCGCCTGCCGATGGCCTGCATCAAGCCATAGGGGTCTTCCTGCTCAATCACATCTGACGACAAACCATAGCGGGCCGCCAAAAGCTGCGGATAATAAGCCTGGAGGTGGCGCACCAGCCGAAAGGCCGCTTCTTCAGGCACAAAGACATCATCGGAAATGGCCCCGGTAATGGCCAGCTGATAGCCAAGGTCTTCGTTTTCAAATTTAGGCCACAGGATACCCGGCGTATCCAGGAGTTCAATGTCCTCAGACAGCCGCAGCCACTGTTTGCCTTTGGTGACACCCGGCTTATTGCCCGTATCCGCCACCGAACGGCCAACCACCGAGTTGATTAAGGTGGATTTGCCTACATTTGGAATGCCAATGATCATGGCGTGGACCCGGACCTTTTGCGCCCCCTTGCCCATAAACTTGGCCCGTTTGTCATGGGATAAGTCATAAATGGCTTCCGTCAGTGCCTTGGTCGCCTGCTTGCCGCCACGGGTCAAGTCCAAGGCAATGGCACCATGCCCGCTATCATGATAGGTCCTCAGCCAATGGGCCGTTCGTCCAGGGTCTGCCAGGTCCGCCTTAGTCATAACAATAAGGTGGGGACGCTTTTTGCCGATAATCTCTTCCAGGAGCGGGTTTTTACTGGCCACCGGTATGCGCGCATCCACCAATTCAATCACAACATCGACCATGGCCAATTCTTTTTCAATCATCCGCCTGGCCTTGGCCATATGTCCGGGAAACCACTGTATATTCATCTTAACACCTGCCATGCAGAAACCGGCCAGTAAATCAACTGAGCCTTGCCGATGAGATACTCTGCCTGGACCGTTCCCCAAAACCGGCTGTCACTGGAATGGTTCCGGTTATCCCCCATCATGAAGTACTCATTATCCGGCACCGTCAAGGGCCCGAAATCCGGCATATTGGTATCCGGGGCGACATAAGGCTCATCCAACGGCTTACCGTTGATAAAAACCGTATTGTCCTTGATTTCCACCGTGTCCCCCGGCAAACCGATCAGACGTTTAACGTAATCCATTTCTTCCAGGCCTTCTTTTTCATTCACCGGGTACTTGAAGACCACAATATCGCCTCGCACCGGCTCATGCATCTTGTAGGATAACTTGGTCACCACCACCTGGTTGTTCAATCCCAGGGTCGGAATCATGGAACCTGAGGGAATGTAATAAGTTCCAACGATGAAATGGCGTAGGAAAAGCACCAGTACCACCGCCAGCAAAATTGGAATTAAAAACTCCTGAACAAAGCCGCCCTTTTGAGGCTTTTTTTTAGCTTCTTGTTCATCTGTTTGGCTCATTTTAGCACCTCGATTGTCCTGTTGCACACGCTGCAACTAGAAAAAGCCCTTCGCCAACGGCGAGGGGCTTACTTTTAACGATGAATTTCTTTGATGCGAGCTGCCTTGCCGTACCGGTTGCGCATGTAATATAATTTAGCACGACGCACGCGACCTTGACGAACCAGTTCAATGGCGGCCACACGCGGAGAATGAATCGGGAAGATACGTTCTACTGTGACACCATAAGCCGTACGGCGAACGGTAAAGGTTTCTGTTAAGCCGCCGCCAACCCGTTTCAGGACAACACCTTCAAAAGCCTGGAGACGTTCACGGTTACCTTCGACAACCTTAACCTGTACGCGAACCGTATCCCCGGGGCGAAAATCAGGTACATCCGTTTTCAACTGGTCTTGTTCAATTTGCTTTAAAATATCCATAATTTCTCCTTTCATCTGTAGAGCGTTCTTAGGAAAAGTCCCAGCGGACCGCTCGGATCAAAACAAAGCATATTGTAGCATGATTAAGGGTAAATAGCAAGTAAAAATATTAAAAAGTAGCGTTAAAAAAGAAAGGAAGTCCTTCATGTCCACAGGCAAACATTATCAGATGTTTGATATTCTCGGGCCCATTATGGTTGGCCCCTCCAGTTCTCATACCGCCGGCGCCTGCCGGTTGGCGAATATGGCCCGCCGCATCTATGGGGCACCTTTGCACAAGGTTATCTGCGAACTGCACGGCAGCTTCTCCCACACCTATCGCGGTCACGGCAGCGATCGGGCGGTGGCCGGCGGCTTGCTTGGCTTAGCGCCGGATGACGAGCGTTTGGTTGACGCCTTAAGGCTTATCGCCGACAAGGGCATTGACCTTACCTTCACGCCAAAAGACCTGGGCAACGTCCACCCCAATACCATGCGGTTTCGTTTTATCGCGCCAGATGAGCCGGAATTTACCGTTACCGGCTCATCCATCGGCGGCGGCAATATTCGCATTACCGATATTGACGGCACAGCAACTGATTTTACCGGCGAATATCCGACGCTCATTTTACGCTATCCGGACTCACCGGGCATGGTCTATGCCGCCAGCGGCATTTGCCATGACAACAACTTAAACATCGCCCACATGCACGTCAATCGTTTAGACCAAACGGCAACCATGATCATCGAACTGGATGAGCCGTTTACACCCCGTGTGACAGACGCCTTTCAAAAACTGCCCCAGCTTGACTTTTTCAAAGCCATCGCCCGTTAAGGAGGATACTGTGTATACATCCGCAAAAGAATTGTTGGCCGCCTGTGAAGAAAGCGGTCTGTCCTTGGCTGAAATGACCCTGCGTCACGAGTGTGATAAGACCGGAACAGCACGCGAAGACTACCTCAAGGGCCTAAAAGGGCGCCTCGCTGTGATGCGTGAATCCGGTGAGCGAGCCCGCAAAAGCCCCTTGATCTCCCTATCCGGCCTGACCGGTGGCAATGCGCACCGGGTGGCCCAACTGCCTCCCGAACAAAGCTACCTGGGCCCTCTTCCCCTAAAGGCCATGGCCATCGCCTTATCTACGTCAGAGGTCAACGCCCGCATGGGTAAAATTGTTGCCGCCCCAACCGCCGGGGCTGCAGGCATCCTGCCGGCAGCCATCTTAATTGCTGAAGACCAGCTAAACCTATCTGAAGAAGCCTTGATTGAGGGACTCTTGGTGGCCATTGCCATCGGCTACATCATCGCCACCAATGCGACCGTCTCCGGTGCTGAAGGCGGTTGTCAAGTGGAGTGCGGCGCCGCAGCTGCCATGGCCGCCGGTGCCTTGGTCTATTTGCGAAAAGGCGCCCCCTCAGCTGTATTTGAAGCGGCATCTTTTGCTTTAATCAACATTATGGGCTTGGTATGCGATCCGGTCGGCGGCTTGGTGGAATTTCCCTGCGCCTTGCGCAATGCCGGTGGTGTCGTCAACGCCATGAGCGCCGCGGACTTAGCCTTGGCCGGCGTGACCTCCCTGGTTCCTTTTGATGAAGTGGTCCAAGCCCTATATGAAGTTGGCCGTGCCTTGCCGGTCCAATACAGAGAAACCGCCCAAGGCGGCATGGCTACCACTCCTTCCGCCCGCCAGGCCTGCACCAGCTGCGGCCTTAAAAGCGATTAATCCTCTGAAATACAAGCGTCCCATCTGCTTTGCAGATGGGACTTTTTCCGTTTTGACGCATAAAAAAACAGCCCCGTAGGGCTGTCGCGACGCAGATGGGACTCGAACCCACGACCTCCAGCGTGACAGGCTGGCATTCTAACCAGCTGAACTACTGCGCCGTATGGACGATGACGGGCTCGAACCGCCGACATTCTGCTTGTAAGGCAGACGCTCTCCCAACTGAGCTAATCGTCCGGATGACCTGTAGGGGATTCGAACCCCTGAATGCCAGCGTGAAAGGCTGGTGAGTTAAGCCACTTCTCCAACAGGCCACAATTAAAGGCGTCTCACAAGAATACATTATACAGAGATGAGACGCCTTTTGCAAGTCTTTTTTACAATTTCAGCAAAATTTTTACGTCAAGGCCAGTTTGCGAATCTTTTCGTCATGAATCCGATAAATCCGCATTTCCTGAACAAGGTCGGCACCGAGCTTACGATAGAAGGCCAATGCCGGCTCATTCCAATCCAGGCAGCCCCACTCAAGGCGCCCATACCCGGCAGCTACACACTCTTGTGCAATGCGTGACATCAGCGCACGTCCGATGCCTTCGCCACGATGCCCCTCATCAATGTACAAGGCATCGATGTAATAACCGGACGCCCCGATAAAGGCTGAACAAACCGTGTAGCAAAATAAAAAGCCGACGGTTTGGCCATCCCGTACCGCAAAAAAGGCGCGTGCTTGACCGGAAGCCACCAAGCCGGCCAATTGGTCAGGCTCAGCTGTAATGTGCTCTTCCATCTTTTGATACCGCCCTAATTTCAGCATGTAGTCACGCATTAAAGGGCCATCAGACGCCGTCGCCGCCCGCACTGTCATTTTATTTTCCATAAGTCACCTTCTCATGATTCAGTCTTGCTCATTTCATCTTAGACCCTTTCAAAAACAGTGTCAACCTGGTCCATCCAGGATTAATACGAAAAGTACTTGACCAAGCCATCATACATACCTTGAGCAAGCTTGGTTTGATAGGCATCCGTCGCCAATCGCTTCTCATCTGAAGGGGTGGTTAAAAAGCCGCATTCAATTAAAACGGAAGGCACTTCATTTTCACGTAAAACAGCATAATTAGCCTTTCGGGTGTAGGTCCTGGTGCCGGTAGCCCCCTCCATGCCTTTCTGCATAGCACTTGCGAATTCTGCCCGCATATCTTTTTGAGCTGCGCTGGTAAGCCGTATGTTGCCATCAAAGTAATAAACCCCTATGCCAAGGGCATTCGGATTGCCGGGAGCGGCATCGCCATGGATTTCAACATAGGCGTCAGCGTTATTATCATTGGCCACCATGGCTCTTTGGGCCAAAGAAATATGCACCGGCTTGTATTCTCGAATCATAATGACCTTGGCGCCCGCCGCTTCCAATTGGCGCTTGAGCTTAATCGCCACTGGTGTGTTAAAGGCCACTTCCGATAAACGCAAGACACTCCCGATGGCACCTGGGTCTACCTTACCCGGACCAGTGTATTCCCCATGACCGGCACTGACGACAATGGTCTTACCGGCAAGACCCAGCTGACCGTTTTTATGTTTTTTGACGGCCATAATGGAGAATTCATCTCCACGGCGGTCCAAGCGGAAATAACCGCCCGGTTCTGTACTCGTATGAATAATAAGGCCCTTGTTTCCATTTGGCACGCATTTAAAATCGACAAAGGCCGTTTTTCCCGCCACCGGATTACCTAGATTGCCGTTAAAAGCAAGGCCGTTAATGGCAACGGACAGCTTATTCCCCTTATTGGCCAGCACCTGGACATTGGCATCATTCACCTTAAAGGTGACCTCATGTTGCCCAAAGCCCGGTGTAGACCGTTTAACGGTAAGGGCGGCTGAACCACTCGAAGCGTTTGCTTGCTCAGTGGCTGGAGCCGATTCAGCAACGCTCCCATTGGCAACAGGTTGTACCAATAAGCCGAAAATCCAGCCGGTTTGGCCATTTGCCAATCGGACATTGTACCAATCCGAGGTTTGATTGAGCCGGGTCATGCGATCGCCTTTTTTCACCGTACCGATAATTTGATGAGAAGTGGACGGGCCACTGCGAATATTCACAACGGATGCGGTAACTTCCAAATCGCCGCTTGCGGTGCTGCTCCCGTTCCCATTGCCAGGGACGGTTGGATTGGCCGGTGGTGCGGGGGTTGGCGCCGGATTTGGTGTACTCGGCGTGCCGGATGTGCCCGGTGCCGGACTCGTATAGGCCTCATATTTAACAAGAACTTTAGAAATCCAAGCTTTTTGCCCGTCCGGAAGAATAATTTGATAAAATTCGCCGGACTTGCCTACCGCATCGTAGCGGACATCTTTTTTCGCTTGAGCCACTACAGCGCTATCCGTAGACGCTTCCTTAAAAATAAGGCCGGGTGCCTGTACAACAGTAACAATACCCTTCACTTCTGAGCTGGACGTTTCGGCCGGCGTTTTCGCTTCTCCTGCCGGCGTGTTAATGATCACCGTGCGGCTGGCATTATCCCAACCGACTTCCTGGCCCAGGCTTTCACCGGCTGCCCGCAAGGGAATCATAATCCGATTGTTAACCAGCTGAATGTTCACATCAATGGGCTTAGCCAAGCCATTAATGTAATAGACAGGTTGGTTGTAAGGGAAAGCCAGGGTATTGTTGCCGAGCATCACATAAGCCGTTTGTTCTGCCTGAACCCACTTCACCTCTGCACCTAGGGCATTACTGATGAAACGAATCGGCACCAGGGTGCGGCTGTTTTGAATAATCGGCGGCACATCACTGTCGACCCGCGTTCCGTTGACAACAATGGATGGCGCCGGCGCTGCCTGAGCAGGCAAGGAAATAAGGCCGCCGGCCAAAAGAACCGTCAACACTAAAAAACCCATCAACCATTTCCGATAAGTATTCCATTTACTCAATACATAAACCTCCTTTGTAGCATGACCAGCCAGCCCCCTTATTGTATCCAACTTTTCCATCTGCTTCAATTCATAGCTGCTAACAATCCAGGGACAAATAAGCTACAGAATGATGACAAATTTATTCAATAAAAAAGCGTCACTGCCTAAACAGCGACGCACTTTTGCTTTATTAGAGCTTAACAACGTTAGCAGCTTGATCACCGCGATCGCCACTAACGACGTCAAATTCTACAGCTTGACCTTCGTCCAATGTTTTAAAACCGTCACCTTCAATGGCGCTGAAATGTACGAATACATCGTCGCCACCGTCAACGGTAATAAAGCCATAACCTTTTTCTGCATTAAACCATTTTACTGTTCCTGTCATCTGATGACCTCCATAAAAATTAGTCAGGATTGACAACACAGATTTGGACATAAAAATTCACATATTGTAACGAATTACATCAGCACATATGTAACCCCTTACAATATGTGAAAAAATGATGACGCATTTCTGTATTTCTTTACCCTATGACAATTATAACAACACCCACTCTAAAAAGCAACTACAAATACAGGCGGAATGCAACAGATGGATTTTTTCTATAAACCCTTCTTTCTTGCAACAACGCCGCTTCCTGCTTCCCCGCAGAAGTCCTATTCAGTCTCTTTTAGGGCTGATAGGGCAGCTGGTCTATCCGGCAATACTGAAAATATTTTATCCAGATTGACCAGTTTCAGTAATTTTCGGACGTATTCCTGAACATTGAAAAAGACAATCTGACCTTGTTTTTCATTAATTTCTTTATAAAAAGAAATTAACATGCCCAGACCGGATGAGTCTATGAAAGAAACTTTCTCCAAATCAACCATTACATTGTAAATGTGTAATTCCTGAATCCGCTTTTTGATATCCTCCTTGAAATCAAAGGATTGCTCCAAGGTAATATCCCCTTCTAAAATGACTTCCACATAGCCATCGTAATTTTTAACACAATAGCTCGCCATGCTTCCTCCTAAAAAGTGACAAAGATTATATTAACATCATCATTTTGGACGTACCGGCTCAAGGCCGAGCGCACTTCTATCATAAACTGCTCCGGTCTTACAGGAGAGGAGTATTCGTTTTCAAAAGCCTCTGCCAGCATCTCAAAATCGCTAAAATAACGAGATGAGTGCCCAAATAGAGGCAATTCAAATATGCCATCCGTATAAAGCAGGACCGATTCGCCGACCAAACATGAACAGGTCGCGCTGTCAAACTCTGCCTCTTCAAATAATCCAAGCGGTAAGGCAGAGCTGTCGTCCAGGACCCGAAAGCTTCCCTCGGAAAAATGGATCGGCGGCACATGGCCGGCATTTGCCCAGGACAGCCTGTGCGCTTTCGCATCATAGAGCATATAGCAGGCCGTCACAAAAAAATCATTCCGGGTATTCGAAAAAAACTGCCACAAGTTGCGGTTGATTTCCTCAAACAACCGCACCGGATCCATCCAGTAAGGCTTGAGCTCGTATAATTTTTCTTTCAAAATCGCCACAATAATGGCCGCTGAAGCGCCGTGTCCCTTGACATCGGCAATAAAGAAACCGTAGGTATGGTCGTTCACTTGTAAAAAATCATAAAAATCGCCACCGACAAAGCTGGCTGGACGATAAACGACATCCACCTTTAATTTCCCGGCAAAAGGCGCTCCCTGTGGCAAGAAATCGTTCAACAGCTGGCGCGCCAATTTTAAGTCCTGACTCAGTTCAAGGTAGCGCGCATTCAAATCAACGGTTGCCTTCCGCAGGCGCAATAAATTGCCGACGCGAATCAGCAATTCATCCCCACTCACCGGTTTGGTCAAAAAATCATCGGCGCCGCTCGCTAACCCATGTAGGCGATGATTGCGATCGCTCAGTGCCGTTACCATAATCACCGGCAAAAAATTCTCCTGCCGAAGGTCTTTCATCATCCGGCACAATTCAAATCCGTCAATATCCGGCAGCATCACATCGGTAATCACCAAGTCCAGCTCATTGCTGTTGAAAATTTGCATGGCCTCCAGGCCAGTAGCAGCCTTTAAAATGGTCATGTTAAAGCGTGAGTTCATCAGATAGCTTTCAAGCAATTCAAGGTTAAGGGCATAATCATCGATGATCAATACTGTGAATTGCTCAGACATAAGTGACCCTCCGTTTGTGATGCGTCACACCATTACATGGACTGATTCCAGTAGTCGACGACGCGGTTCCATTCTTCGTCATCGTCAATTTCATACAAGACGTCTTCCCCGTCTTCGTCCGCAATACGAAAAACCATCACGGTTGTCTCATCGGCTTCTTCATCCGGTGCATAAGGGGCCACCACCGCATAGGCGGCATCTTCAAAATCAAAATCCCCGATCAGTTCAAAGGGTTGTGCCGTATCATTTTCATCCACCAGGACAATGACATTTTCAGGGAATAATTCTTTCGTCATCTCATCCTGCACAGCTTCATCATTTTGTTTATTGTCCACGACATACCTCCTGCCCTTTAGGGCTGTCCATCCACGTTTGTAAAATCAAGACCGCTGCCAGTTGGTCCACTTTTTTCTTGCGCTTTTTACGGCTGACATCTGCCTGTAAAAGCACTTGGGTGGCGGCAACGGTCGTTAACCGTTCATCCATCCAGTAGACCGGAAGCGGGTGGGCTTCCGACAGCAAATCGGCAAAGGCTTTGGTTTCTTCAGATTTAAATCCTAAAGAATTATTCATGTTTTTCGGCAGACCGATTACCCAGGCGCCGACTTCATACGTTTGGGCCAACGCCTTTAGCGCCTGTATGGCCTGGTCATCATTTTTCCGCTGCAGGGTCTGGACGCCCTGGGCTGTAATGCCCAGGGCATCGCTGACGGCAACGCCGATGCGACGTTCACCGACATCCAAGGCCATGACACGCATCAGCGTCTCCGCTGGGAGAGGCCGATGTATTCTGCCAGCATCTCTTCAATGAATTCATCACGGTCAATTTGCTTGATCAATGCCCGCGCATTTTGATAGCTGGTAATATAGGCCGGGTCACCGCTCAGCAAGTAGCCTACAATTTGATTCATAGGCTCGTAACCTTTTTCTTCTAGGGCCCGATATACCGTCCGCAAAATATCGCGCGGTGTCATCTCACTGGAGCTTGACTTGTTGAAATACATGGTTTCATCCATATCATTATGCATACCATCATCTCTCTTTTAATTGATTTCGTACAATATCTGCCACTTTATTCAAGGCTTCAGACAGTTTTTCTGGATCTTTACCGCCAGCTTGGGCCATATCCGGTCTGCCACCACCGCGGCCACCCAGCATTTCCGCCACTTGACCGATGATCTTACCGGCATGCAGCCGTTTGACCGCCTCGTCTTTGGTCAGCATACTGACCAACATGACCTTGTTGTCTTCTGTTTCACTGGCCAAAAGCACTAGGCCGGATTTAATCTTATCTCGGTATTGGTCTGCCATTTGCCGCAATTCATCCGGACTGCCTGCTTTAACCTTATCGACAACAACATCAAAATCATCAATTTTAACGATATTTTTCAAACGGTCGCCAAGGCTTTCCTTGACTTTTTCCTGCTTCAATTGGGCCAGTTCTTTTTCTGTATTTTTCAGCGTGGCTTCCAAGTTTTCAACCCGGCCCAAAATGTCTTCCGGCCGATTGACCTTCAGGAAGGTCTTTAGCTGGTCCAAGGTATCCATTTGTTCTGTCAGATAGCGATAGGCGCCGGCACCGGTTAAGGCCGTAATCCGTCGAATGCCCGCGGAAACGGCACCTTCTGAAATGATTTTAAAAATGCCGATTTCACTGATGTCCTTGACGTGCGTACCGCCACAAAGTTCCCGGCTGATATCGCCAATTTGGACCCCCCGCACCACATCACCGTATTTTTCGCCAAACAAGGCCATGTAGCCGTTGTCGTTGGCTTCATCAATAGACATTTCACGAACCGACAAGACTTCACCTTGTTCAATTTCACGATTGACCAAGGCCTCCACTTCGCGAATTTCTGATGGGGTCATGGCCCGCTGCAGGGAAAAATCAAACCGCAAGTGGTCATCGGCCACTAAAGAGCCCGCCTGGTGCACGCCCTCTCCTAGAACCTGACGCAGAGCGGCATGCAACAAGTGGGTAGCGGTATGGTTGCGGGCAATATTGCGGCGCGTCCCGGCGTAAACCTTTTCCGTCACAGCATCGCCAACCGTCACCGTTCCTGTCACCGAGCCGGTCAAAACAAAGGTCCCATCCGGGAGCTTAACCGTTTCATCAATGATAATCCGCCCCTTAGGCGCCATCAATTCACCACGGTCACCAATTTGGCCACCGCCTTGTGCATAAAACGGTGTCTGGTCTAAGATGACTTGAACCGTTCCCTCCGTCACCGAATGAACGCCCTCACCATCTTTTAACAGGCCCAAAATCTTACCGTCACCGGTCAAATGATCGTATCCGGTAAAGACGGTTTTGGCCAAGTCCGGAAAAGCCCTGCGTACATCTTTGGCCAAGTCCCAGGCGTCGACCGTCTGTTGCGCCGCCTTGGATTGCTGCCGCTGTGCATCCATGGCCCGTTCAAAGCCTTCTGCATCCACGGTAAGCCCATTTTCTTCAGCCACATCCTTGGTTAAATCAATCGGGAAGCCATAGGTATCGTAAAAGGTAAAGGCCGTCTTCCCGTCAATCTCTGTTTTGCCTTCGCTTTGCAAGGCACGAACGGTTTCACTAACTCGTTCCATCCCCTCAGACAGCGTTTTCATAAACCGCTCTTCTTCACTGCGGATGGTTTCTTCAACAAAGGAAGCCTGTTCAACAATGGAGGGGTAAGCATCTCCCATCAACCGGCCAACTTCCGCCGTAATCTTATACAGGAAGGGTTCATTTAAGCCCAAGGTCTTACCCAGCCGCACCGCCCGGCGAATAATCCGGCGCAACACATAGCCCCGCCCTTCATTGGACGGCAATACCCCGTCTGCAATTAAAAACGTCGCACATCTGCCATGATCAGCAATGACCCGGAAGGGAAAACCCGCCTTGCCAGGATCGTAAGCTTTCCCACACAGCCCTCCAATAAAGGTCAACAGGGGTTTAAACAAGTCCGTTTCCCAGTTGTTGGGCACCCCTTGTAAAACAGAAGCGATACGTTCCAGCCCCATGCCCGTATCCACACTCGGCTTCGGCAGCGGTTCCAGCGTTCCATCCTCATGACGGTTGTATTGCATAAAGACCAGGTTCCAAATTTCCAACCATCGGTCGCAATCACATACCCCCAGGGCGCAGCCGTCTTCGTGATCACAGGCAAAAGCACTGCCGCGGTCATAGTGAATCTCACTGCACGGCCCGCAGGGACCGACATCCCCCATCTGCCAGAAATTGTCCTTTTCTCCTAAGCGAAGAATTTTTTCCGGACCAAAGCCGGTGCGCTCGTGCCATAAATCATAAGCTTCATCGTCATCTTTATAAATGGTAATCCACAAATCATCCGGATTAAGCCCTAATTCTTCCGTTAAAAAGGTCCAGGCAAAATTAATGGCATCTTTCTTAAAGTAATCCCCAAAAGAAAAGTTGCCCAGCATTTCAAAGAAGGTATGGTGTCTGGCCGTTTTGCCGACCGTTTCCAAATCATTATGCTTGCCGCCGGCGCGGACACATTTTTGTGACGTCACCGCACGCGTATAGGGACGTTGGTCAACGCCTAAAAAAACTTCCTTAAATTGGTTCATGCCGGCATTTGTAAAAAGCAAAGTCGGGTCATTATGTGGGACTAAAGAGCCACTGGCCACATGCGTATGCCCTGCAGCTTCAAAATACCGAATAAATTTCTCTCTAATTTCTTTAGATGTCAACATATACAGACTCCCCTTATTTCGCCTAATTTAAGAAACATTATACCACAACCAACCCGCTTTTGATGTTATGGAAAAGCAAATTTATATTCATTGTATCACGCCCCCTTGCCTGTGTAAAATGACCGGCAACAAGGCAAATCCCTTTTAATAGAGAATATTGTTTTTTCTTCTTTCTCATATACCAATCCTTGACTTTTTATTTAAATCTGTTAGAATAATGTTTGTTGACAAACGAGGTGTAGCTCAGCTTGGTAGAGTGCTACGTTCGGGACGTAGATGCCGCAGGTTCGAATCCTGTCACCTCGATAATAACTACTCATGTATAATCATGTGTAATCAAAAACCGCTCTATTGAGCGGTTTCTTTATTTTAATGTACTCATTTGAAAGCATATTTCACCACAGCATCTACCGACTTTTCTACCGACTTTTTTCTTGACTAAAACTGCCGGTTTGAAAGAATAAAAAATCAATGTATAACTATCAGTTTTCGTGTATATCCACATTATTGCATCAATCGTACGGAGCCGTTTATCCTATTCTAGAAGCTCTTGATTTGCATAAAAATTCTCCTTTTCCCTCGTGGACAAAAGTAAAAAATAGCACTACTTCTACCTTCCATTATAGACAGCTGTCCCCACATTTTTGTGGGGGCAGTATTTCTTTAGCAAGAAATCACTGGGCGCCCCCAAGGACATCTTTATTCCCCCATATACAAGTATAGAATGGCACAAAAAAAGAGCAGCTAAAAAGCTGCCCTCTAATAGTCAACTGCTTTCACATGCTTTAGAAGTTCCAAAAATCATCTGTATCATTGTTATTTTTATTTTCGAATGGCTGAAAACCACTCTCATCTTGACCTTCCCAGTTACTATTAACTTGCTTTTTCTGTTTATTCTGCGATTTAGCTGAATCTAAAAATTGCACACTGTTGCAGACAACTTCTGTGAATTCACGTTTAATATTTTGCTTATCCGTATATTTTCGAACCTGAATTGATCCGACTACAGCAACTCTACTACCTTTGCTTAGGAATTTAGCAATATTTTCAGCTGTTTTTCCCCAAGCCTGGCAGCGGATAAAGTCCACTTCCTTTTCTCCGCTCTTGCCTCTGTAAGTACGTTCAACAGCCAAGCTGAAAGATAATACCGCCTTGCCATTTTGCGTAAAGCGAAGCTCTGGATCTTTAGTCAATCGACCAATTAATTGTACAGTGTTCATTTTTTTCTCCTTTACTTTTCTGTATTTTTCCTATCCACTATTGGAAATTCAATGAAGCCGCTTTTGTAGCCACTGCCAATCAATACTAATGCCCAAAAGAAATACAGGAAAGCCCCTTTGGCTAACTCCGTAAATCCGAGTTCAATATTGACAGCAATACCATAAAGAGCAATGAATGATAAACCTGTCAAACACCCCCACAAATACCTCTTTAACTTTTTCACGTTAAACATCCTTCCTCAAATTCCAATAAAAAAAGAGATATGCAGAAAAGATTTATCTTTCTTACATATCTCTAATATTCAGCTTTTTTGCTTCTTATTCGCCTAAAACGAGAGCACTTTGCTCTTCTGAAAAGCCTGCCCTAAACATATTAGAGTGAATAGCTTCTCGACTCTTAACTCTACCTTGTACGTCACCTCAGTCTTTCTAACTCGCTATCAGAAAAAGAATATCCAGTTACCTCTCTAATTAGGTTGTAAGACATGTCTTTTTCCAATAACTTTTTAGCAACTTGACAGGCTTTTATTTCCATGCCTTTTTCCATACCATACTGTTCAGCTTCTTTTTCTCGAGAGAGGGCGTCCATTTTAGCGATGTCACGTTGAGCCATTGAATAGGCTAATTTTGCCTCTTTGACTGACATGCTCATAATTTTCACAACCTCCTTTGCTAATTCATTTTCCTGCGCAAGCTTATCAAGCTCTTCCCATGATTTGGCTCGGAAAAGTTCTGCCCAGATTCGTCTACCGGAAAGGTTATCTTCCTCTGTAGAAAGATTAATTTTCGTCAGATCCATTATGGATATACGAAACCTATCTGTATAGCTTTTCCCGGTTTTTTTGTTCCGCAATTCATACTCCGAAAAAAACTCAGGCTCCTCCTTATCGAAAGGGTAATCCAGTATGCTAAATTGCCGAATAAAGGGAAGCTCTGAATACGTTTTACCCGGGTTGCTCTGTGCAGCCATTCTTGCGGCATAATAAAGCGACCGCAAATGCCAAGTTTCATATCGCCTTACTTGCACTTCAACATTAACTAATACGTCATCATTAACCCTTGCGCCAACATCCAATATAATTTCCTTGCCATCAATCTGTTGGCCATAATCAATAGGATTAAGGACCACCACATCTTTAATCTCTTCAGGTCTCTTCGACAAAAGAGAGGCCACTAACCCCCTTAGGGCTACCTCGCTTTCTTGCATGACGATATGAAACATCAGGTCATTCGTCAGCCGATAAAATTTTCTTTCAGCCATACTTTCTCCTTTCATTATACCAGCAAATTTCCAATAAAAAAAGAGATATGCAGGAAAGAATCATCTTTCTCTTACATATCTCTTAATATTTACTTTTTTGCTTCTTATTCGCCTAAAACGAGAGCACTTTGCTCTCCTGAAAAGCCTGCCCTAAGCATATTAGAACGAATAACTTCTCGACTCTTAACTCTACCTTGTACGTCACCTCAGTCTTTCTAACTCGCTATCAGAAAAAGAATATCCAGTTACCTCTCTAATTAGGTTGCAAGACATACCTTTTTCCATACCTTTTTCCGTGCCTTTTTCCATGCCTTTTCTCGCTCATTAATAGCAAAATATATGCCATCATCTTTTGTTGCTGTACGCATAATGTCCACTACCTCCCTTGCTAGCGTGTCTTTTTCTGCAAGCTGGTTTAGTTCGTCCCAAGACTTGGCTCTAAAGAGTTCTGCCCAAACAAGCCTGCCGGAGGCAATATCTTCCGGACTGGCTAAATCTCTTTGGGTCAGATCCATAATCGATATACGAAACCTATCTGTATACCTCTCACCTGTCTTTTTGTTCCGCAGCTCGTATTCTGAGAAAAACTCCGGCTCATCCTTATCAAAGGTATAGTCCAGTATGCTAAATTGCCGAATAATCGGAAGTTCTGCATATGTTTTCCCCGGATTGCTTTGTGCAGCCATTCCAGCTGCATAATAAAGCGACCGCAGATGCCAGGTCTCATAACGCCTCACTTGCACTTCAACATTAACTAACGTATCTTCATTGACTCGTGCGTTAACATCCAAAATAATTTCTTTGCTACTAATCCGCTGACTGTAGTCAATTGGATTAAGCACTTCTACACTGGTTATCTCTTCAACCTTTTTCGACAAAAGAGAGGCCACTAACCCCCTTAGGGCTACCTCGCTTTCTTGCATGACGATATGAAACATCAGGTCATTCGTCAGCCGATAAAATTTTCTTTCAGCCATACTTTCTCCTTTCATTATACCAGCAAATTTCCAATAAAAAAAAGAGATATGCTTGAAAGCGCTTGCTCTCTTACATATCTCTAATTTCTCTTAAAAAGGACGCAAAAATCCTAGGCTCTTACATTCCCGTTCGTTAAATTCTTACGATTACTCGCAAGACATCAACCAGTATATGTACTGGCCTTCCATCAGCATTCCGGCTTATGCTGCCCACTTGGGTAAAACCACCATGCGCCTCCGGAATCGCAACGGCTTTAAGATTACTTTAATATAAAAATATTATACAACGTTAGCGCTTTATAGTCAATAATATAATTATCAATCCGCACAAAAAGAGCACGCCCCTTGTAAGGGAACGTGCTAATAGCTACGTTTAGCTTAATCCAATTTTTAGGCCTTTCACTTTCCAGCCACATACACTGGTACGCCAACAATCCGCTAGAGCAATAGGTAAGGCTTTGATATCATCTCCACCTTTTCCCCTGCCCCACACCGTACGTGAGACTTTCACCTCATACGGCGCTCCATCGCAATTACTTCAGTTGATTCATATCCTTTATTAATCCTACTTGATTTGTTTCATTAACCGTAGCTAGTTGGATAGGCTCCAACTTGGTCGTTTTTCTTAGTTTATTAAGCTTTTTGAGTTGTTTACCATCTAGCCGCAATTGGCTAGACAAGTAAGATATGGTGTCAGGGTTTGTGGCATGTACCAGCTTGTGGGCCGGTGTCGTAAGCAGGATTAGATTTTGGTAGTTATCCTTGCCACCTAGCTTCCT